>JBAXUO010000232.1:0-2100 GCA_037129625.1 Chlamydiota bacterium | reverse complement strand
AATGCATGAAAATATGGCAAAAGCCTCCAAAAACCGTGCATCCAAGAATGCATACATCAGTCCAAATCAGTTAACGCTCGATGGTTTTGAGACACCCTTCGCTCAAAAATTAGATCCCGATAACCGGTGGGTAAAACTTTCTAAAAAGATTCCATGGGATGTGTTGGTGACCACCTATCAATCGCAACTTAACAACAGAGAGCGGGGAGCAGAAGGGATTAACCCAAGGGTTGCAATCGGAGCAATGATACTGAAACACATCTGCAACATGAGCGACCGTGAAACTGTGCTTCAAATCCAGGAGAACATGTACATGCAGTACTTCATCGGATACAGCAGTTTTAGCAGCGAATATCCATTTGACCCTTCGTTGTTCGTAGAGTTCAGGAAGCGTCTGGGTATTGAACAAATCAATGCGATCAACGAAAAAATCCTGGGTTTGTCAAAAAAACAAGATGCCGGTTTTCCTGAAGAAAATGGCGAATCAGGTTTTAGTGGAACCGCCCCCTCTGGCGAAGAAGTGGATGAAAAACAAAAACCCGCTGATGGCCCAACAGAAAAACACAAGGGAAAGCTTATCACAGATGCCACGGCATGCCCGCAGGACATAGCATATCCAACCGATTTGAATTTATTGAATGATGCCCGGGAAAAATCAGAACAGTTGATTGATAAGTTGTATTCGCCACGGCTTCATGAGTCCAAACCGAGGACCGACCGGAAAGAAGCCCGGAAGCTCTATCTTCGGACCGCACAGAAAAAGAACAAGTCAAAAAAAGAGATACGTCAGGCAATAAAAAAGCAATTGAGCTATTTGAGAAAAAATCTTAAAAACATCAACAATCTATTGGATGCGTATCCGGTTATTCCGCTCAAAAAAAAGGATTACAAATATCTTCTTGTGATCAATACATTGTATGAACAGCAGCAGAAGATGTTTACGGAAAGAGTACACAGCATTGAAGACCGCATAGTAAGCATACACCAGCCGCATGTACGTCCTATTGTCAGGGGCAAGGCCAATGCGTATGTTGAATTTGGGGCAAAAATAAGTGTTTCGTTGATGAATGGTTTTGCTTTTCTGGACGACCTGTCATGGGATGCATACAATGAAGGAACACGGCTGATGTCATCAGTAGAGAAGTACAAAGAACGTTTTGGATACTATCCGGAAGAAGTGCTGGCTGACAAAATATTCTGCAATAGGGCTAATAGGGCGGCACTCAAGATACTTGGGATCAAGCTTCGGGCAAAACCACTGGGAAGGCCCAAGGCAGTGGAAGAACACGTAAGCCCGGGCGAAAGGAATCCAATAGAGGGAACGTTTGGGCAGGCCAAAACAGCATACGGGATGAACCGCATCAAGGCAAGGCTTCCACAAACGAGCGAATCTTGGATCGCCTCCATCGTTTTAGTGCTCAACCTGATTAAAATAATCGGGTTGGGCTGCTATAGCTATGTGGTTGCTTTGATATTTTCAGCACGCAATATTTTGGAGCGTTGTGAGGAGTCTATTCGGAAATTGGTTTTGCTGGAACCAGTAAAAATGGAATGTCGGACACTGTGATATAATCAGCAGGCCCTATTTAAATCAGAATCCAATTGGACGCCAACACAACGTAAAAGAGCTCAGTTGCTGTTTGACCGGCTTCCCGACATCAAAGAGGCTTATGACTTGTCGATGGATTTAGGAAGGATTTATCATACAACCAAAGACAAAGGTGTAGCCTATACAAGGTTAGCCAGATGGTACGATAAAGTAGAAAGAAAAGGATTTAAATCATTCAATACTATCGCAAAATCAATACAGGAGCATTACCCAACTATATTAAACTACTTTGATAACAGAAGTACTAACGCATCAGCAGAATCATTTAATGCAAAAATAAAATCCTTTAGAGCTTGCTTTAGAGGAGTCAGAAATGTTCCTTTTTTTCTTTTTCGATTATCAAACATTTATGCTTAAAAAAAATAATCCCCAACTTTTTTGCTTGATCCAGGAATTGCTTATAACGATTAAGGGCTGCTAATAGGCGGTGTGCATTACACCTGCGTCCGTGTCCCCCGAAACTAAAGCATCTCGGAGCCACTAAAGTGTCT
>JBAXUO010000231.1:0-2100 GCA_037129625.1 Chlamydiota bacterium | reverse complement strand
CGTGAGTTTATTACGGACTTTTGGAAATTCGGCCATAAAGGTTTAATGGTGAATGCTTTAAGAGCAAGCTTGTTTGTATTCCCCAACTCCCTCGATCTTGAGGGGCTTGAGATGGGTGTCCGAAAGATCCAAAGCCTTAAAAAGCACCTCCTGTTCTTCTGACATTTCTTCAACTTGATAGCTGACTTTTGGCTTTCCCTGCTTATCATCCATTTTTATCTGCCTAGAGAGACGAATGTCATTGAGTGAATCCAATAAGTTGTCCAAAGTACCACCAAAGCCTACTTTTCGTGCTTCATGCCAGATTAGTGTAGATAAGAGATATCCAAGTATACACGTGAAATAGTGAATCTTGATTTTGTGGTCAGTCCAGTGAAACTCCGGCGTGAACGCAAGATGATATGGATTTTTTATGTTCTTAAATGCGCCTTCAACGGTCGCCTGCCCATAGTATGATTCAATGATTTTGCCGCTTTCCCAATCATGCCGATCCGTCATCACAATTCGA
This sequence comes from Chlamydiota bacterium, assembly GCA_037129625.1. Classification (GTDB taxonomy): domain Bacteria; phylum Chlamydiota; class Chlamydiia; order Chlamydiales; family SM23-39; genus JBAXUO01. The sequence continues at coordinate 1,592 of JBAXUO010000231.1, read as the reverse complement.
AAACCGATTTTGTCTTCTAATTCTAAAAATTTTTTCTTATTTGTACTATAAGTTAGAGACCAATGGCCTTCTTTGAGTTCAGTAAGTTTATAGTCAATTAATTCTTCCATAAACTGTCCTCCAAGAATTTTTTCAATACGCTTTCCCAAATACTCTCTGGAGCGTTTTTTTGCACCTGGATTGGCTAAGGCTCTTTGGATTTTTCGAAGGAGCCCCTTCTTTTTTTCGAGAGATTGATAGATTCCTCTTAACTGTCCATCTTTGAGTTTTTCACTGATAAAAACCAAAACAGTTCGTTCCTCTCCCCAGATTGCTCGTTTTTCTCGGTAGACTCCCAGCTCTAATTCTCCTACTTGAACTTTAACAAATTTTCCATCTGCTGCTTTGATGAGATCTTTGTGGTGAGCGGGAGTCAGAGCGCCAACATAGTGCAGTTTGAGCCGTTTGACAATTCTCAGATTTTTTTTGGAATTACATCCACGATCGAAGATAATAGTATGTAGACTGATATCTATTCCTAATTTTTCCAATCGTTCTTTAATAGAAGCGATAATTTTGGCAAACACTTTGCAGTCACTCATGTTGCCCGCATAGGTCTTGTGAATCAATGGCATATAATTTTCTTGAGTGACCACCAAGGCGAGGCCGACTTGTCTCAGATCGGTGCGCTTTTGTTTGTTTTTTCCACGTTGAGCGATTTCGCAGCGATCGTTAGTGCTATTAATGAAGGTAAAAAAGTTAGTCGTGTCGTAGAGTAACGTGCCCTCCTTCAAAGGATAATACTTCAAGGTATTCCTCAAAATCTCGAGCTCGATTTCTTCAATATTTTCATCAGGGATACAGTCCATTAAATCCCAAAAATGTTGGCTATCGAGCTGTGCTAATGAAATACGCAGCATGTGTTCGCAAGATGTCTTTTGTGCCCAAATATGCCATCCACGTTTACTTGTGGGTTCGCATATTCTTCCAATAGAAGCAAGAAGCAAAGTGATCCCGGCGGTAAGATTATTCCGTAGTGGTTGGTCTGTCCAATATTCCCTTTGAGAATGAGTGTGCTTGTTTATGATTGACACAACATCAAGTTTTTGAGCCAACATTAAAAGTGCCGCCACGCACCCATGAGAAACCGATTTTACTTTATGTTGCACTTCTTTGTTTTGCAATCGTCTAAGTAAAGAGTCAGCTGTACCAAGGTACTCTATTACTTTTGCTCTCGGTTTACCATTAATCCTCATTGATTCAACGATGCACCAATATTTACGACCGTTATGCATTTTAGCTTGAATACTAGCCATGGATATATCCTTGGTTAGGGAATACATGAAATTTATATTTACCAGAATTACAGAGTAAAGATCAAGGGAAATATAATTAATTCTTTTAGGCAATACAGATTTTAAAAAGATTTTTATGCTCTAAGATACTGAAAATGAAGATGATAAAGAAATTAGGGTTAGAAAAAAGAGGGGGTTCGAAATAAACTCACGCTAGAATGCTAATACCTAGTTGACGAAATTTCCCCGGTTGTCCATCCTTTGCAACAAGGACTTCTCTGACTGGTTGTGGGATGTAAGCCATCCTTTTCATTTCGT
>JBAXUO010000230.1:0-2104 GCA_037129625.1 Chlamydiota bacterium | reverse complement strand
TAGCTTCTGTTAAAGCATGAAACAAGGTCGATTTTCCCACATTCGTATATCCAACAATCGCAAAAGAAGGTGTTTTATTACGTATTCGTGCTTTTCTTTGTATTTCTCTATGAGCAACTACTTCTTTGAGTTCTTTTTGTAATCGATGCATTTTAGTTTTCAAAATGCGTCGATCTATCTCAATTTGCTTCTCCCCTTCCCCCTTTAAATACCCACCACTACCGCCTCCCCCTGTTTTTTGACGACTCAGGTGCGTCCACAATCTTTTTAATCGGGGAAATTGATATTGACACTCAGCAAGCTCTATTTGTATTTTCGCTTCACTCGTTTTAGCCCTCTGATTAAATACTCCCAAAATCAATTCGGTTCGATCAATTACAGGGACTTTCAAAACTTCTTCTACGTTTTTTTGTTGTTGAGGAGACAATTCTTCATCAAAAATAACAATCGACGCTTGATTTTCTTGAGAGAGCAAAGCCAACTCTTGCACTTTTCCTTTTCCCACATAAAAAGCAGGATCAATGCGATGCAAATGGACTAGAATAGAACCGACTGACTGAAGGCCATAAGTATAGGCTAAGGAAGAAAGCTCTTCCAAATCATTTTCAGCGAGCACTTTTTCCTTTTGGGCAAAATAGGAACCTACTAAAAAAGCCCTATTACTTCCCTTTTCTAATTGTTTAAGTCTTCCTTCAAATTGATCCATAGACATCACTCAAAAGTTATTTTTAATCCATCAAAAGCGAGAAAAACCCGATCCGGCAAAGAAGATTCCACTTTTTTATGATCGACTTCATGCGCCAGATGAGTCAAATAAATCTTCTCTGCTTGAATGCTTTCACCAAAATTAATCGCCTCTTGTATTGAAAAATGAACGGGCGAAGTTTTAGCTCGTAGAGAACTGATCACTAAAGTTTTTACTCCTTGCAACTTCTCCAAAATATCCAAAGAATATTTTCTAATGTCTGTAATATACGCAAATGACCCCACACGAAATCCGGTGACCTTTGTTTTAGCCTGAAAATAACTCATATATTGAAAGGAGTAATCGAGAAAAGTTTTTTCCCCTATTGCGTTTTCTAATAGGGAGAATTGAAAAAAAGGACTTTTTTTCTTAGTAGAAAAAAGATAAGAAAATCGTAAATACAATTCTTCTAATGTTTCTAAAGAAAGAAGAAAAGGAATTGGTTTTTTTCTTAAGTAAGGAAGGGTTCTAAGATCATCCAGCCCTCCACTATGATCGTAGTGAGCATGCGTCATAATAACCCCATCCATCTGGGATAAATTGTATGTTAGAAACTGCTTACGAAAGTCAGGTCCCACATCAATAAGAAAAGATCTATTTCCAATTTCTAAAAAACCCGAAGAGCGTAGACGATGATTTTTTTTAAAAGAAGAAGTGCATACAGAACAAGAACAACCAACCATAGGAACACCGGTAGAAGCCCCAGTTCCTAAAAAAAGGAAAGTTCCCTTCATCCCTTTTCTCCTTTGCCCCGAATCAGATTATATGTTTCTGCAGCAAAATGGAAAAAAAAGACCGTCGGAAATGTCAAAATGGCTGAAAAGGGTATCATTATAAAAAACCATTGCAAAGTCACAGATAATAACCCCGTATCATCTAAATAAATAGCCCCAGTCAAAACCGCAGCTAAAGAGAGAACGCCCACCACACAAGCTAAAGGAAAAAGAGCCACAAAAAACAGGCAAAGAGAAGTGAATAAATTTTTCTTTATATTAGCAAAAATCCCCTGCGCCATGGCTAAACGATGCATAGGTTTTAAAGCCACGGCCGAACTTACAAAAAACAATAGGCCAAAATTAAACAAAACTAAAACGATAGAACTCAAAATAATTAAAAACGGTGCAAATGCCAAAACGACGCCAATAGTAGGCCCTATGAAAGGAATTTCTTTTAAAAGTAAAAAAATCCCAAAACAGATCCATAGAAGTAAGTAAAGCAATACGGATGGAATGGCGAAATAGGAAGTTCCGATAATCAGCTCCCAAGAACTTGCCAAAACTTTCCTATAATGAAATTTTAAATTTGTTACTTCATGGTGGTATATCCGAATCAAAAATACCCCTAAAGAAAGTAATATTC
>JBAXUO010000023.1:0-12716 GCA_037129625.1 Chlamydiota bacterium | reverse complement strand
CTGACTTTCCTACTCCGGAAGGTCCGACTAACTGAACCACATGATGGTTAGTTAAACTTTGACATAAATGTTTAAGAAAAGCTTCGCGCCCGACAAAACATTCATTTCTCTGTGGTAATCCAAATAGGGTACTATGAAAGGGCTTGCTATTAGCATTAGTGGAACTAGTAGTGCTTGAAGATGTGGACATTTTTTCTACAAAACTTTTGAAAAAAAAGGATAGTTAGGGACTGTAATTATTGCAACTCAAAAGAATTTTCTGAATTTTTACACTAGAGAAAGCTTCTCACTTCTCTATTTTCCATAAACTATCAGTTTTCTTTTTCTATCCCCTCCCTTTAGGGGATTGACTTAAAGTCTTGATCTACCCATGTAATTAATCTAAAGCATGAAGACTTTTGTGTAGCAAAACGCTATCTGCAATAGTTAATAATATTAGTGGTACAACTAACACAGTTGCTCCTACCCAAAAACAAAGCGGAGATGTAGTAATCACCCCAAATAAAATAAAACAAGAAGAAGCTAGTTGAACAATAATTTTAACTTTGCTGACCCAGTTTTGAACTTTCAAAATATGTAACAATTTTAATTCTTTTTCTGTTTCAACAGCGGGTTGAGAGTAACCAAATATTCTGCATCCGAACATAAAACCTCCTAATTTCATTTTTGATACTTTATAAAAACGTAGAACTTTAAATAAAAAAAAATAAAATCACAAGATTTTCTGGCTTCCAACCCTAGATATTTAAGATTGTAGCTTACCAGGTAAAACAGGATGCGGTTCTCTATGATGCTCCGGGATCGTAATCACTGAACAATTTAAGCAAATATCCAAAACTGTAGCCACAGGAAGAAACACCGGAAAAAAGGCAGCAAAAACAGCTAGCGGTGCATTAGAAGAAAAACCTAAAATTAAAAAAAGTGTGGATAAAACCCCTATCGGCAAGGCCGATGGATCATCTCCACCCTGACCTGAAAAACTTATAGCTGCCAATATAGAACCAAAAATTAAAAAAACTACAATTCCGGCCGATAAAGAAATCCCATAAAATATCAGCAAAAATGTAATTTGAAAGGCAAATGTAAAAATAAATCCATAGGGAAAAAGGGTAAGCCCTAATGGTAAAAGCAAATAAACCACGTCTTTTTTGGCCCGAAATCTTTGTATCAACTCTTCTAAAGCAAAAGGCATAGCTACAAATTTACTACTAGAGCCAAAAGCCACAAGCATGGTCTCTCGTAAAGCTAAAAATGTTTTCCATATAGGAACTTTCGTTTTATAAGCTAATAAGCATGTATTGCAAAAAAGAATAAAAATAGCACCGGATAAAAAAAGCGAAAATACGAAAAAAAATGCATGAATGAATTCCCTTCCTTCCATTGATATCTCCTCAGCTAAAGCACAAAAAATACCTAAGGGGAAAATAACTTTAAGCCAATAAATAATCTGATCAAACGATTCCAAAAAAACAGTAAAGCCTTGAAATAAACTACTCCGTAAATTCTGAGCAATATACCCAATACCCAGTCCTAAAAATATGGAAAAAAAAATGATTTGGGGCATTTGTTCATTGACAAAAGAGACAAATACATTCGAGGGAACTATTTCTTTCAAAAAAGAGCTCACTCCAATTTCCGATTTTTTTTTAGTTGTCGTCGCAAATTTTTTCACCTCACCTTCTTCTACTAAATCGAATTTTTTATTCGTCTCCACTTTGACTAAAAAACGTCCAATTTCTACTCTAGGTTGTAAAGAAAAATAGACCGGTTTTCCAACAATTCCAAGCAAAACACCCAACACCCCCATTAACAAGGCTAAACTAACCGCTCCGATGAACACCCTCCCAATCTGTTTGCGGAAAATAGGAGAAGTAACAAATTTTCCCATTTGAGAAATAAGGGCACACATAATGATAGGAATTACACACATTTGCAAAAGCTTAAAATAAAATTTTCCAATCGGAGAAACCATATGAGAAACTTTTGGAAAAAAAAGCCCTACAATAACCGCAGAAATAATACTCAAAAAAACAATCAAAGATTGAAATAAAACACTCTTCTTCGATTCCAAGGTTTTTTTCCTATTACAAGTGTTCCATGCTTTTTACCCAATTTTTTCTTTCAATAATCGAAAAAATCATACAGTTTACCGAAACATTTAAAATCATTTTTACCGGAATCACAAAAATAGCAATCGGTAAAAATAATACGATAATCGCATTCATGGAGATCCCCAAAGGTTCAAAAATAATCGCTAAAAACCCTAAAGAGACAAACATATTTAAAATATTACTCGATGCCCATGCCGCAAAAAGAGAGGTCAAAAAAATCGCAACCACGAGTCCGATCGTTAATGAAATTCCGTATAATTGCAGAAAAAAAACACAAGTAAAAGAATAAGCAAAAACCCCACCAAAAGGACATAAAGTAAAACCTAAAGGGACTAAAACTTGTGCCGTATGTTTTCGGATATTCAAATGCTCATGCAGCCCTTTGATGGCAAAGGGTATCGCAACATATTGAGAACTCATAGAAACCAAAAGAGCATGTTTTAGAGCATGATACGTAACCTTCAAGCTATTTTTTGTCATATATGCAATGATTGCCAAATTCAGAAAAATTAAAATAAAAGAAACCCCGTAAAAAATAACAAGAAAACGACCTCTCGCCAAAAACGGCCCTAAATACTCCGCCACCACATGTCCGGAAAAGAAACAAAACAATCCAAAAGGGAGTAATTGAATAGTCCAAATCACAATGCGATTAAAAGCATCACAAAGACCTGTCAAATCATGCAATAGATTGACCTTCCATGGGTCTCGCAAGACCCCTAAAGAAATGCCTAAAAGGATAGAAAACACAATAATTTTCACTAGCTCTTCATTAACTAAAGCTTGAAAAATATTAGACGGGATCATCGAAGCAACTAAAGAATATGCCGATTTCGTATTATCATGTTCGGGTTTCTTTTCCGTTTCAAAATAGGTATTCACATCCTCTTTAACGGCTAAAAACTTTCCTAATTCCGCCCGACTTTTCTCATTTAAATCCCCGGTTTTCCCAAAATAACTCGTAGAAATTCCCACCACTCCAAAAAAAAGAAAACACCCAACAATCAAAATAAGGATCCTACCTATCTTATGATAAAAGATTCCCTCAGTGTGTAAAAAATTACCCAAGCTTGAAATTAAAGCCGTCATAATCAAAGGAATTAATGACATTTTTACAAGGGAAAAATATAAAAGGCCTAATGGAGAAAGAAAAGAAGACAAGGTAGGAGAGAAAAAACCGACCAAAGACCCTAAAACAATGCTCAAAAAAACAAAAAGCGGATTCAGTAATATTTTCTTAATCATTTATTACTCTTTAAAAGAACTTCCTCATATTTCTGTAAATATTTATCCACATCTAAGGGAACCTTTTTATTTTTAAGATAAATCGAAACATAAAAAAGAAGCTGACGGCTATCCCAAGGAAGTGCTATACACACAGGATCTTCTACATCCCGAATTAACAAAGGTTGTACATCGATGATCTTTTCCGGATGAGTTTTAGAATAAAGCTTCATAGTCATTTCTTCGACAAGACCTGCAGCCACCTCTCCTTTTTCTACAGAAGCCATTAAATCACTTTGATTTTCATATTCTATTTTTTGAGCTCCTGGAAAGATAAGATCTGCAAAAGTCTCTGCATCTGCAGAGTTTCTTGTATAAGCAATTTTGATATACGAATGATTTAATCTTTCGATTACACTCCCCTCTTTCTCAACCCCAATGAGCTCCTCTTTTCTTCTATTGACCAAAAGGGCCTTATGTAAAAGAGCATAAGGGTCAGAAAACAAAACTTTTTGCGACCTTTTTAGCGTTCGAGAAAGGTTAGATATACCGACATCTACTTGATGAGAAAAAACAAGATCAATAACTTCTTTAAATGTTTTAGTAAATCGAATCTCTAATTTTACACCTAAAGAAGAAGCTAATTCTCGGGAGATATCTATATCAATTCCCACCCAATTTCCTTCTTTATCTTTTAAATGAAAGGGAGGAAGTTGTTCATCAATCATTCCAACACTTAAAACTCCCCTATTTAAAATTTGCTGGATATCCGGGGCGTAATTTTGACCATAAATACCCTGAATAAAAAAACAAAAAAGTATAATAATTTTTTTACGCATCCAATTTCCCTCTAATAGTCCATATATACTAGAAGAAAATCGACTGTCAATACCTTTATTATACAAAAGAACTTGAGGAGAATTTTTTCTAAGACTAAACTATGATTTATTTTTTGGTATTTATTTATGGCAGAAAATTTCCTTCCCAGAACTCTAGGTATTCATGACGGCTCATTCCATGCCGATGAAGTTACGGCAACCGCTTTCTTAGTTCTATTCGATCTTATTGATAAAAATTTAATTTATCGAACTCGAGATGAAAGTGTACTAAGACGTTGCGAATATGTCTGTGATGTGGGCGGAATTTATGACCCCCAAATCAAACGATTTGATCACCATCAAATTCAATATAAGGGAAATAAAAGCAGCGCAGGGATGATTTTGCTATATCTTAAAGACGTAGGAATTATTCCTCCCGATCTCTATGATTTTTTCAATTATTCCCTCGTAATTGGCGTCGATGCCCATGATAACGGTCAAGTAAAACTGGAACCGGGATTTTGTTCCTTTTCTCAAGTCATTTCCAATTTTCTCCCTGTTACATACGATGCCTTTCCTGAAGAGCAAGATAAAACCTTTTTTGACGCATTAGATTTTACTTCCCGTTATTTGCAAAGATTACAAAATCGGTTTTTGTATCTTAAAACCTGTAAAGAAATTGTCAGAAAACATATGCAAAACCGATCTCAATGTCTTATTTTTGAAGAGCCCGTTGCTTGGATAGAAAGTTTCTTTGAACTAGGAGGAGAATCTCACCCCGCTCTTTTCGTAATCATGCCCTCTCAAAACCACTGGAAATTACGAGCTATCCCCCCTAATCTTTCCAATCGTATGCAAATGAGACACCCCCTTCCCTTAGAATGGGCGGGTCTTCACGCTATAGAACTTAAGAAAATTTCCAAAATTCCCGGGGCTATCTTTTGTCATAAAAGTCGATTTATTTCCATATGGGAAACGAAACAAGATGCACTCAAAGCGTTCGATTTCGTTATAAAGAGGAGTAAAAAAAAGTGACAACCATTTTTACTAAAATTATTAGCGGAGAGATCCCTTCAGAAAAAGTCTTTGAAAATGAGAAAATTATTGCCATAAAAGATATTCATCCAAAAGCTCCCATTCACATTCTCATCATTCCTAAAAAACCCATTCACGATTTACAATCCCTTCAAAAAGAAGATTTTCACTTACTTGGAGAGATCGTTACTGCAGCCCAAGAAATTGCAAAAAAGTTCCACGTTGAAAATGGATACCGGCTCGTTACAAATAATGGTCTTAAAGCGGGTCAAACCATTTTTCATCTGCATTTTCATTTTTTGGCCGGAGACAAAATGAGAGACCTTCCATAAAAAGATCATTTCCTTTTTTTCTCCTTTCCCCTATGTATATAAAATAGAGAGTTGGTTATATGGAAAGTTTTCTTATTTCTAGTCACTATGATCTGATTACTCCGGATGGCCTTATCCAAGAGATTAAGTCCATTGGTTCTTCGGAAGCTATTGTCCATGTTCACATCAAAAACATCTCTCCGGCTTTTGTAGGATTCCAAATCGACCTTTCCTCCCTTTTTTTTAATCTAAAAAGCACATTAGCTCAGCTTGGGCTTCATGGAGCTACACAACAAATCGTATTAGATTCTAAATACCAAACAGCAGACGTTCAAGTTCAACTCCTTGCCCTTACCCCTATCGCGACGACACTTCTTTCTTTACTTTCCGAAGGGGCTTATATTGGGAAGCTCTTTGCCGCTGATGAGAGAAGAAAAGTCAGAAACCCGGAATATCTTACACGGATGCTCGGGCGTTGCGACCAAGCAGGAAACCCCCTTCTTTCTTTTGGTCATCCCCATGGAAGAGACGATCTGATCTTAGAAAAAATCGATGGATACACAATCGCTTTCTTGCCCGTAAAAAAAGGAATAATCACCTACAAAAACTCTATTGAAAATTTTATTCCAACTCTTGCTGAAATGCTCAAACATAAACATTTGTCTACCAGAAATATTTTACATCTACATCAAATCTGGGAAAATCAAGTAGACCCTATAATAAAACCCAATAAAATCCTTCTTGTCAGAACCACCCCATTACATATTCGAACTGTTTTTGCCAAGGTGGTAGATAGTCTTCTACCCCAAGGGGTTTTTCATACCAGCGCTTCTGTCCTTCAACCTGACACACAAGCCTCAGGAGATATCTATGAATTTTTTAGTCTCAAAAAACAAGAGTTAAAAACTATTCCCTTAGAGTTTTATACTTTAGAACCTCATAGAGAATATGTATTTTTCTCAGATCGGGATCAGCTTCTCACGGCTCTTGAACATCCGGAAAATCTTTTCGATGCTTTTAAAACCGCACCTAATCCCGGACTTCCTGCATCCGTTTTTATCGTGAAGGGGGAACAGCTAAAAAACCTCAAACCCCAAGATTGGATCACTCGAGATGTGTATAAACATGATTTTCCGGGATTAAATCAACCGGCGCGTCAAGCCCTGCTCATAGAAAAATATATTGAACAACAGCCCTATTATCCTTTTCTCAATGCCATCATTAATGGCTTGATTACTTCTCAAGGGATTTTACTTTCCAGATATTTTCTCTCTCCCCTTACGAAAAGGCTTCTTCTTTCGCAACCCATTCTTCGCTGTCTTAAAGCCATTTACTTTCAAATTCCCTCACGATCTTTTGATTACTATTTTTCACACGAAGACCGTGCCTTTTTAGCCGACCTTGCAAAATTTGCTATTCCCGTCTTCTGGGTTGATACGGTCAGTGGAAATCTTTTAAAATATGTCGTAAAGCCTGAAAAAGACACCGGTATGTTCGTTCCTATTTCTCTTGCAGAAACTTTTACCAAAGCAACCTTTTTTGGTGTATATGGCTCCAATCTTTTAAAAGAAAACTTTGAAAATGAGATCTATACTCTTTTGAAAGGGGTTATTGAAATGAAACCCTTATTCCAGCATCCCTTTCTTTCCAAGGACACCCCGCTCGCACTCGTGACCGGTGGAGGGCCCGGTGCTATGGAAATTGGAAATAAGGTAGCCAAAAATTTACATATACTCTCCTGTGCCAATATTGTTGATTTTCGACCTAAAAGCGGTGCGGTTGTCAACGAACAAAAACGAAATCCCCATGTAGAAGGTATTATGACCTATAGGCTGGATCGTCTGGTCGAAAGGCAAGCTGAATTTCATCTGGATTTTCCCATCTTTTTGACAGGCGGGATCGGAACTGATTTTGAATTTGCCTTAGAGCAAGTCCGACGTAAAGTCGGATCTTGTCCCCCGAACCCCATCATACTTTTTGGTCCCCCTTCTTATTGGGAAGAAAAGATCACCTCTTGTTTTCAATGCAATAGAAAACATGGAACTATCAAAGGATCTGAGTGGGTCAGCAATTGTTTTTACAGTATCCAAACGGCTGAGCAGGGCATAGAAATATATCGCGCTTTTTTTGAAGGGACCCTCCCTATCGGAGTAGAGGGCCCAATTTATGAAAAGGGTTTTTGTGAATCTATAGAACAAATTCCTTTTAAAAACCGTAAGCCAATCTAAAGCTGCCGTACGAAGTATGTTTTTTAAAGAACTGTCCTTCGACAGAAAACCCTTTATGATATTCGGCTAATAGACGCATTTTTCTACCAACCCCTTGCAATTTACTCCACTCATATCCAAGTATGGTCGTCATATCAAATTTGAAATGTAAAACTTGCCAGGAGCGAAAATGTGCAGCCGCTACCCAATTGCCATATAGCTTATGAAAATAGAGTTTCTGGCCCCCGAATCTAGCTTCTGAGCCGTATTCAAAATAACATTTTTTCATAGGAAAGGTATGATCGCTATGAAGAATGTAACCGGCTCCACCATACAATCGAAAGATACTGGTAGCTTGAAAAGAGACGAAAAGGTCAATGACTTCAAAGCTCGGATTTTTTCTATCATATCCGGGATGGTTAACTAAAAACTCATCTCCCAAGTGTGAAGAAATATGGTATATGCGTGTTTTGAAAGCCCATTTATTAATTGCGTAGCTTAAAGGAAACCCCACATAATAATCGGTATTGACAAGTTCCGTTCCTCCGCAAATATTTTGGCCCTTTACATGTATATCAAAAACGGACCAAATCCCTGTTTCGATTCCAATTTGCAAATCCCCATTGGATCCTCCCACATTGAGCCATCGAAAAATAGGAAAATCATCTCCAAGCGCAACGGGTATTGCCTGTCTTCCGCACACTTTATCCCCCCCTCGGTATCCGATGGAATAAATAACTTGTCTAGGGTTGGCTAGCAATGGCAAAAAGAGTTCTGTTGTTTGGGGAAACCAAACTCCTTTCACTTGAGGGCGAAATACATATTTTTCTCTTTCGGCCACATCCTGAGGGGAGATATCATCGACAACCTTAACCGATTTAACTCCCGGCATATCTCTGACAAAAGAAATAATACTTTTAGCCGTTAACTGATTTTTTGGAAGATTAGAGAGGTACACTTCGTGATCTTTGACGACAGCAACGATCTTGTATTCAAAGAAATGCATATCGATAAGAGCCTGTACATAACCTTCGAAATAGGAGTCACTTGAAGAGGCCACAGACTCTTCAGGTATACTATCCGATCTTTCAAGAGTAGCGATTTCTTCGCTGTAGGCTGCCGATAGGAACGAGAGAGAAAAAAGAAAGCCGAGCAATTTTTTCATGGAAATATTCCTTACTTTTATGGATCATATAACATATATAAAGTTTCCTGATTTTTGGGGCAATAGCTCAGTCGGTTAGAGCAGCGGACTCATAACCCGTCGGTCCTAGGTTCAAGTCCTAGTTGCCCCATACTGGTTACTAGGCAGTTAGAGTGAAAACTTTAACTGCCTTTTTAGTTTTTTCACAAATTTTTCCCACTCATTCACAACAAACTGCAAAAAATCAAGACTTGAATTTTTCTAAAAAAAATGAGAAGCTCTCTTACTATTAATCAATTATCAAACAACCGAATTCCAAAGGAATCCAAATGTCTAATGACTTAATGTTGGAAAAAATTTTAGAAGAGGTTCAGTCTCTTTCCAAAGAAATAGCAACCCTTAAAGGGATCTTGTTAGAAAGAGGGCTTTGGGAATCGAAACTTCTAGTAGACATTCATCGAAAGATGCTCAACACAGAATCATCTGTTCTTGAGAAAAATTAAATGTTTTTGCTACTTTTCGAAAATTTATAAAATTTTAAGGTTGTATTGGAAGAAGCTCTTATGGAAAAATTTCCATCGCTTTTGCCATCACTTTGATTCTGATTAAAGATACGTTACGTTCTACTCGTTCTATTGACATGAAAATCGGATCTTCCTGCAAGTGGGCAAAAAAGAAGAACTTGTTCCTTTACCATTGGTAGCTGAAGTTGAGCGAGGAGAGCGAAATTTATCCCTTGAAAATATTTTTGTTTTTGCCAATGAGCTTAAATGCCATCCGGGTGACCTTATTCCCGATCTCTAACTCCGCCTTTCTTTGATCAAAATTTTAGCCATAAATCCAAAAAACAATTCCTTATCCGATTTACTTTTGGTGTGGGGTGTTACAAACGGTCGATTCAAAAAAAGTTTCAGACTAACTGATAATCCCCGATCTATGGAATAATTTCTGTATTCTCAGATCAACTTTAAAATCTCTGGAGGGTTAATGCAACCAATCAACGAAATCTTAAAAGAAATTCAATTCCCAATTTGGTTATGTTGGGGCGCCTCTATAATCGCAATGGTAGCAAGCTCGATAGGAGCTATGCTCGGAAATACAACAGGAGCAAAAGCATTACTTGCAGCTCTACCAACAACAGGATTGGTTGTTCTTCTCTTCACAATGGGACTAATCTTTTATTGCGCGAACGATTCAATAGGAAAAAGAAAAGAACAAGATCAAGAAAGGACAAAGTGGAAGAAAGAAATGGCGGTTATGAAAACGTCTTGGAATAAAGAAAAAGCAGAAAGAACACTCGGTTTAGACTGGCGTCTTCAATCGATTGAGGGGATTATTGGATATCTAGACCAAAGTATAAAGATGGGTCATGAGCCTAAGGAGCTTGTACCTATTACCCTATTCCTTGCAAAAGAAATTCAAAGCATTCGAGATAGAAAGTAAGTCACCACTAACTGATTTACAGTTGGATCTTTTACGAGATTTTCGGGAATTTCGGGAATTTGTATTTTTATTCCCGAATTTTTATAGAAGCGGAATCTTTAAGCCAAATAAAATTTTTAGCTTATGGAATCTGTTTAGAAAATCGCTGATTTACCAGGGGTTTTTGAGAACTTTCCCTTTTTTCTATAATTACAATCAACCGTTTCTATAGGTAAAACATCTCAGGCCAAACTCTCTTGAATAGCCAATATCGCTGGTTATATCCAGCCATCCTTCATAAAAAATAAGGATCAACCTATAAGGAGAATTTACACATGATTTAGGACTTGACTTATGGGGTTAGAGATCTATGGGATATCGATGGGGAAACACCCCCACACGCGTGGGGAATAGTTGTTTCTTGTGGCTTCTATAAGGACACTTTAAGAAACACCCCCACACGCGTGGGGAATAGATCATCATTCCTGGTATCGTAGCCATGACAGAAGAAACACCCCCACACGCGTGGGGAATAGTTTAACTCCTCAATCGTCATCACTCTCACATCCGGAAACACCCCCACACGCGTGGGGAATAGTTACAAAAGCTTCGTAGTCATCCCTGTCCCCAAGAAACACCCCCACACGCGTGGGGAATAGTTTCCGGCTGTTAAAGCTGTAGCCGTTCCCGCAGAAACACCCCCACACGCGTGGGGAATAGGTACGTATAACCGGCTCTTCCCGTCCAACTAAAGAAACACCCCCACACGCGTGGGGAATAGGATAGATGCATGAGGTCGTCTATCTTAATGTGAGAAACACCCCCACACGCGTGGGGAATAGAGGGTAATTGTATGCCTTTTAAAGGTTTAATGAGAAACACCCCCACACGCGTGGGGAATAGATGAGGACGAAGAAGATTTTGAGTATAGTCGTGGAAACACCCCCACACGCGTGGGGAATAGTTTTACAAGGAAAATCCTGTATACATGGCCTCAGAAACACCCCCACACGCGTGGGGAATAGCCATTATTTTATGGACTAGTACTTTATTTAGGAGAAACACCCCCACACGCGTGGGGAATAGTATTCACTGACGCACTAAAAAACGTACTACCGAGAAACACCCCCACACGCGTGGGGAATAGCAACTTCACTAACTGTCGGACTTACTCGTATCTAGAAACACCCCCACACGCGTGGGGAATAGTTCGGATCAAACGTGTTGATGTGAAGCCATGTAGAAACACCCCCACACGCGTGGGGAATAGTCGAATCCACCTTGCCAGATCTCTACATCGCAAGAAACACCCCCACACGCGTGGGGAATAGTCTCTACATCGCAATTGGCGTCACGCTGCACTGGAAACACCCCCACACGCGTGGGGAATAGCGATACGTAGATGGATAGATGAGTTACTAGATAGAAACACCCCCACACGCGTGGGGAATAGTTTTTATCATTTTGGATAATAGCTCCTACTACAGAAACACCCCCACACGCGTGGGGAATAGCCTATCGCACTTGTGCTCTCAATCAACACACTAGAAACACCCCCACACGCGTGGGGAATAGTATATATACCCCCTATAATCTCTACTCTTATCAAGAAACACCCCCACACGCGTGGGGAATAGACTTTAAAGCATTCATAAAAATGTTTGGATATAGAAACACCCCCACACGCGTGGGGAATAGTGGATAGTCGTATATGGGAAGCCAGGCGCTACAGAAACACCCCCACACGCGTGGGGAATAGTGTAAATGTCTTTCCCTTTACACAGTCTATCAAGAAACACCCCCACACGCGTGGGGAATAGACTTAAAAATATCTTTAGATTTTTTTAAAACTGCTTTTCGCCAACCAATTGCAATCCAGAAAGTTCAATTAAAGAGCGAGAAGAATCTCCCATGCCATAAATCTCATATCCAGGTGGTTTCGAAGAGCTTCTGAATATTATAAGGCCACTTTTCGATGGGCAATACTTATACAAATATTCCACAACTTTTTCAGCAACGGAATCTTTAATACCAGAGACAAAAACATTTGCCCGAGGTTCTATAAACCATAGTTTCATACGCCCCCGAATAGCAAGAGGCAGATCGTTGGCTATTACGATGAGCATAATCCTCCATTAAATATCTCTCCGATATCCTTAGCCATTCTAGACAAGAAATTTTCGTCTATGATCCTCTTTCGAAAATTTGAAATGACTGTATATTTATTATAACATCCTGCCATTTCCAGGGTTAAAAAAAAAGCTAGATCGATACAATGATATTCTTTATACAAATCTGCTAAATCATAAACAAACGGTAAAGGACTGCCAGAATGAATGAAACCCATGTGTGGAGAATACCCCATGCTGTTGATCGCTGAGCATAAAACACCATACAATGCAGCATTTGCAGATGAAAGTATTTGATTGGTGATATCACTTAAT
>JBAXUO010000229.1:0-2119 GCA_037129625.1 Chlamydiota bacterium | reverse complement strand
CCGATTTATCCGTATCTGCCGGAAATATCAGCTGAATCAGTTTCCGGTCAGACAATTTTTTTCTAAAGATAAAAAAAATAAATGGAATGAATGTCCGGAAAATACCAATCACTCCTTTTACAGAAAAATATGCACAGATTATTAAGGATATCGGTCCGATAGTAAATAATAAGACTATCATGTTGGTGGAAAGTGAAGGTAAAGGTAAACTAGCAAGCCATTGGTAAAGATTTAATCGCCAGGATACGGGAATCGGCAGAAACATAGCCAAATAGAGAATAAGAATCTGACTATTAGAAAGAAGATGCTCTTGAATTTGATGAAGAAGCTGTAATTGTTGTTGGTCAACAGAGGTCATACGTCACCTCCGAAGGCCAAACTTTTGTTATAAAAGTTTAAACTATTTTTTGATTTTTTCCCCAAACCTGCCATAAATATCATTTTAGGGCAGATATATCGAAGTATACCATTTTAACTTGTTAAAGTATATTTTAAGTCTTACCCAGTCAATAATGGTACTGAAAACAGAGATCTTTCTAAACGAAAAAAGGTACTCTAAAAACAGGCAAAAGTACCTCTTTTAAAAGAAAGCGCGAACCGTCAAAATAGTAATTCAGTCTTTATGAAAATTACTATGGACGATTCGCGTATCGATAATGTAACACAAATCAAGGCCTTTTTAAAAGGTTCTCAAAAGTTTGGCTTTTCATTGGTAGACTCTGCCATTTCCGAAAAGTACAGTTTTATTGACAGAACCATTGACCGGTTTGACTACCGCTCTCTTTCTAGAAAGGATAAAAAATTAGTCTGCCGCTATCTACAAAAAATTACCGGTTACAAACATACCCAAATATTCAGATTAATTAAAAGATCCGGCAAAGGAAAACTCACAAAGATCATTTACAAAAGAGTAAACCCCCACCGGATCTATACCTCCCTTGATATTAAACTCCTCGAGAAAACCGATGAACTTCACTCCCGATTATCCGATATGGCAACCAAAGAAATCCTCCGGAGAGAATATGAGATTTTTAAACATCAGAATTTTCAAACCATCGCCGGTATCTCCCATTCCCATATCAGTAACTTAAGAGAATCTCCGGTATATAATAAATCCTGGGTTAACCATACTAAAAGCAGAGTTACCCCGATTGGGATTACCCAGAAACCCCAAAACTATGGTTTTCCAGGCTCAATTCGGGTAGATGCGGTCTGTCAGAGAGATGTTTACCATATCAACAGCGTGGATGAAATAACCCAATGGGAAGTAGCGGTTTGTGTTCCTCAAATTTGTGAAGCCTGCATGCTACCGGCTTTAGAGGAAATGCTTAACCAATATCCTTTTGTTCTTTTTAATTTCCACTCCGACAGAGGCGGAGAAAATGTTAACTATCAAGTTTCCGATTTATTAAATAGACTTCTTATCAAGCAAACTAAATCAAGAAGTTATCATTGTAATGATAATGCACTGGTGGAAACCAAAAATGGAAGTGTCATCAGAAAAAATATGGGTTGGATGCATATTAATCAAAATCTTGCCAGTGAAGTAAATAATTACTTCAGAAACTTTTTAAATCCTTATGTTAATTTCCATCGACCTTGTGGCTTCCCAACAATAATAACAGAGGAAAAAGGTAAAAAGAAAAAGGTCTATGATATATACCAACCTCCTTATGAGGCGTTAAAAGCGATTAAGGGAGCTTCTAGATTTTTAAAACCCGGGCAAAGTTTTGAAAAACTTGATATAATTGCTTATAGAGAATCCGATAATGAATTTGCAGAAATACTAAGAACTGAAGAAAGAAAATTATTTAATCACATTATGAAGACTGATCGAAATGGCGGTATTGAGGCTAAATGACTTTTAGCCTCAATACAGTACCATTATTCGATTGGGTAATACTCTTCAAAACAACTCATAGTATAGTTATTTTATGCCCTCTACTTCCCTCTCTCTTTTTACCCGCCGTAGCCTTGGCGAAGGCGTGCCCCTTATTGCACTTATCACCCTTCTCCACCCTTAAACAAACCCTTATATCACCAATCTATATCCGCATTCTTCAATCTCACACCCAATCGTCACTCTCACACCCACATCCATTACCCTTAAAACACCATT
>JBAXUO010000228.1:0-2157 GCA_037129625.1 Chlamydiota bacterium | reverse complement strand
GCATTCCTTGACCCCATAGATAAATCTAGGGGATTGCGTCATGTCCCCTGTTCAATCGTTCCTTCAAATTTTCGCCATTCTGTATAGCCGAGAAGTTGCTGTAAATCTCTGGCGCTCCAGTACTCAATTCCATGTTGATTGGTTTTTTTGATAGATTCAAATGCAGTTTGATTGTCTGAAGAGAGCGGAGCTAGCACAGATAAAAACAATGCTCATTACTCAAAAAGATCAGCGTGAGATCCTATTTTAACCAATGTGAGAACATAAATTTCCGCGCCTTTTACGTTTTAATCTGACTGTGGCTAAAAGGGGATGTCAGCGTGCTGCTATAGAGAACCGGCTTGGACGAGCCGTTTTAAAAAAGAGTCTGTAAACATGCAAATGTCGATTCGCAGCTATTTTTTTACCTCTAAGAAATTGTCTGTAAACATGCAAATGTCGATTCGCAGCTTGATTTTATTGGCAAGCATCTATATGATCGGGCCTAACCCGGAGATAAAATGGAATCATCAAAATTTATTGGTCGTGAAACAGAAATGTCCAGGCTCAAAGGGCTTTTAAAAAAGAATAGTGCGAGTCTTATCGTAGTTCGAGGGCGTCGGAGGATTGGGAAAAGCAGGCTTCTAGTTGAGTTTGGTAAGGAAATGAAAAGTTTTTTCTTTACCGGTACTCCACCCAATCGTAAAACGACTGCGCAATTGCAACGTGATGAATTTGCTCGACAGCTTTCAAGGGTAGAATTGCCTGGCATCAATCCGGATGATTGGGGAAATATCTTTTGGCATCTTTCAAAGCATACTCAACAGGGTCGTGTTTTAATTGTTTTTGATGAAATCTCTTGGATGGGGAGTAAAGATTCTGAGTTTTTAGGAAAATTAAAAAATGCTTGGGACATGTATTTTAGCAAGAATCCTCATCTAATTCTTATTTTATGTGGTTCTATTTCTTCTTGGATTGAGGAAAATATTTTAAGCAGCACCGGATTTGTCGGCAGAATTACTATTGATTTGATTCTTGAAGAGCTTCCGTTGAATGTGTGTAATGCATTTTGGCATCCCAAGGAAAAGAGGATTTCTTCTTATGAGAAATTCAAACTCCTTTCTATCACTGGAGGGGTGCCCCTCTATCTTGAGCAGATTAGACCCGATCTTCCTGCTGAGCAAAACATTAGAGACCTTTGTTTTACGAGAGGGGGTCTACTTGTGCGAGAATTTGAGGAGATTTTTTCAGATCTCTTTTCTCGAAGCACTGCAAGGCACAAGGAAATCGTTAGTTGTTTAGCAGATGGCCCCAAAGATCTTATGCAAATTTGCAAAGAATTGAAGAAAAGCCAAGGGGGAACCTATAGCAAGCATCTTGGTGATCTTGTCAAAGCCGGTTTTATACAAAGAGATTTCGCTTGGCATTTAAGAAGTGGGAAAGAGAGTAGCTTGAGTCGTTATCGTTTGAGCGATAATTATTTGAGGTTTTATCTAAAATATATCGCTCCGAATCTTGCAAAGATCGACAGGGGTGTTTTTTCGAGTTTAATGTTGGCCAATCTACCGGCGTGGGATAGCGTTATGGGATTGCAATTCGAAAACCTTGTTTCCCATAACCGCAAAATTCTTTGGAATATGATAGGCGTTCCGCCGGAAGAGATTGTGATGGATGGACCTTTTTTTCAGAATTCAACCGTAAGGCAATCAGGATGTCAAATTGATTACATGATTCAAACGCGTTTCAATAATTTGTACGTTTGTGAAGTAAAGTTTTCTAAAAATCCTATTGGGCCAAAAGTTATTAAAGATTTAGAAGAGAAAACAAATCGTTTAAAAGTTCCTAGACGGTTTTCGATTAGGCCTGTTCTGATCCATGTCAATGGAGTAGAAGACAGTGTTTTAGACGGGGGTTTTTTTGATAAGGTGATCGATTTTGGTCAACTTTTATCGACTGTTTAATACAAATCGAATGGTGCAAAGAAAATGGGAACCCGGAGCCGGTATGGGAAGTCCGGGCTCAATCAGTTGTAACTACTTTTTTACCTTCTAATTTTTTTTCTACAGGAAAAAGGCCTCATGATCTGGAGATTAATTTGTCAATGCCCGAGTCAAGGCCCGGGTCGCTAGAAGATGAGGTGTTAGTTTTGCTTCAAAAATGCCCTTTGTCCAAGGCGGA
>JBAXUO010000227.1:0-2164 GCA_037129625.1 Chlamydiota bacterium | reverse complement strand
TAAAGACAAAAGATTCAAAACCACGTTTCCGGCTCCGCCCGGTAACATTTCTTCTTTCTCAGCGAGCAAAACAGGAACCGGAGCTTCAGGAGAAATCCTCTTTACCTTCCCAATGGTATAACGATCCACCATATAATCTCCGAGAAGAAGAATCGACACCGGATGAAACTTTTCAAAAATCTTAGCCCTTACCATCTTTCGCCTCGAAGTAGATAGTTTTTTACATAATCATGGACCGCATCCTCTATAGAAGTACAAGAAAAATCTGTAAATAGAGAAAAGAATTTTTTCATTTCAGCTGCGGTATAATTTTGATATTGAGAAACAAGCTCCCGTGGCATATCCACATATTCAATCACTGCCTTTTTTTTAAGTGCGTGAAAAAGAGCTAAAGATAAAGCATTCCAAGTCACCGGTTCGCCTCGACCAATATTAAAGATTCCACCTACTTTATTTTGTAAAAATAAAGTCGTCATACGAGCTGCATCTTTCACATAAATAAAATCTCTGCATTGTTCCCCGTCTTTATATTTTGGATCGGTAGATTTATACAGCTGTAACTTCCCATCTAGCTGTACTTTTTTCATCATCTTATAAACCATTGAAGCCATATGACCTTTATGATACTCATTAGGCCCAAAAACATTAAAATATTTAAGTCCTACTATTCGATCTAACACATTTTCCCGTTTAGCCCACAAATCAAAGAGTTGCTTAGAAAAAGCGTACATGCTTAAAGGATGTAAAGAATCTATCAAAGAATGATCATCAGAGAATCCAAAAGAGCCATCCCCATAAGTCCCGGCCGAAGAGGCATAGATAAATCGCAGATTATTTTTTAAAGCATATTCTGCCATCTGAATGGTAAACTTATAGTTATTCTTTAGTAAATAGTCGTTATCCATTTCCATGGTGTCAGAACAGGCGCCCAAATGAATAATGGCTGCAATTTCTTTCTCTTTTCCGACTAACCAATCAAAAATCTCAAATTTAGAAATAATATCAATAAATTTTTTCCGAGCGAGATTTTTCCATTTCTCTGATTTTTTAAAATCATCAACTAAAATTAGATGAAAAAGACCTTGATCATTAAGATCTCGTACCACAGCGGATCCAATAAAACCGGCCGCACCGGTAATCACAATCCATTGTTTTTCATTAGAACTTCGATGCTTCATTCTAGATCCTTTTTTTAAGGAGAGTACCATAATTTTTCTTTTCTTTGGATAGCTTTCACTTCGGTTAAAGAAAGTCCACGATGGTTCTCCCCTACACATACAAAAGCCGAGCCACTCCCGGTTAAAAACACAGAAGAAAAATTACTTTCTTCTAACTCTTTTTTGTTATTAGCCAGAGACTGACAAATAGAAAAAGCCCCTTTTTCCAAATCATTTTGATAAGAAAAATCATGTGCCAAAAATCTCTTCAAAAGGGCTCTTGGATTTTGATGTACATCGATCTTCCCTTTCATGGCCTGATAAACATGGGCTGTCGACAAGCCTTCTTTCGAAAAAAATAAATAAAAAGAGTGAGCTATGGGTAAAAAAATCTCTTCCACCTTTTCTCCTCTTCCCTCGACATAAGCAGTCCCTTGGGAAAAAAAGAAAGGAACATCACTTCCAATTTTTTGAGCTAAAGAAAAGAAATCTTCTTGAGAAAAATTAGTGGAAAATATGGAATCCAAAGCAAAGAGAGTCGTCGCTGCATTGCTACTACCCCCACCGAGTCCCGACATCATGGGAATATTTTTTTTAAGAGTGATCGTAAGAGGTTCACGTATCGATGTTTTTTCCCTAAAAGCCAAAACAGCCTTCCAAATAAGATTGGAAGGCCCTATATCTAAACTCGGATCAGAAGAAAGAAGAACATCCTTATTTCCTAACTCAAAATGAAGCTCGTCATATAAAGAAATTGCCTGCATAAGCGAGGCAATTTCATGATAACCATCTTCACGTTTTCCCAAAACGAGCAAAAAAAGATTTATTTTTGCCGGTGAGAAAAAAGAAAGCTTCAATTGACTTTTTCCTCAGCCGCTACAACGATTCCCTTGATCGTTTCCTCATCAATCACTTCCGGAGCGATTTTGAGATGAAAAGAACAAGTAACACCTTCTTTTAACTTCAAAGGAACAGAGACCACTCCTATTTCTTTTATAGGGTGTTTT
>JBAXUO010000226.1:0-2177 GCA_037129625.1 Chlamydiota bacterium | reverse complement strand
AGGAATCACCGGTTCTACTTGAGCCACAACAGGTGGCGTCTCAGTAGGTTTCGTTACGGTTATAACGGGTGGAGCTTCTGGAGCCGGAACTATTGGCTGTACATGCTCTCCTCCCACAAGATAAATACCGTCTTGAGGATCAAAGTAATTGTTGCCAGTATAAATAAGGCCGGTCTCAGCATCATATTGTTTGGCGGTGTAACTGAAATCTTCAACAAATTCAGCTCCTTTTTCTATAACATTTCCGGAAGAGTCATAGAGATATAAGTTATTTACTTTTTCAAAAGCATCCACAAGGGCTATTACATTCTTGTTTTGGTCGTAAAGATACACAAATGAATTGTCATCTTCTAAACGATTGATACGATCTTTACCATATGTAAAATAAGTGAATTTTTTTTGCTCCTCTCCAATAAAAAATCGATAGAGCTTTCCTAAAAAGTCCTTCCTTTCTGCAACTTTAATCATTACCTCAGGTATAGGAGAAAGAGTGTCTTCAGCAAAAAAAGTTTTCGATCCATTCACTGTTTTACCAATTCGGCACCCATCACCGTTATATGTAAATACAACCGTGTTTTCATTGTCACGATATTGAATTAAATGATTCTCAATGTCATAGGAATACTCTATAATTTTCCCCGGAGATACTTTTTTTATCAGATTGTCGTTTTCATCATAGGAAAACTCTGTCTCTCCTGCTTTTTTCAATCGATCTCTTGAATCATATTTGAAAACAGTTTTTTGGGAAGGAGTCGTTTTAGAAGAACAAAATCCTTTAGCGTTGTAAAAATATTTTTCGAAGAATCCATTGGAGTATTCAACCTTTTTTAGTTGATTCGCACTATTATAAACGTGCTTTTTTGTAAGAGTAGATGAGGGCGTCGTAATGGTTTCTTGAACCATTTTACCATTGTCAAATTCATACCGAAGATCAACAATTAAAGAACCATCCGATTTTTTATGGGCAATCCCTGAAAGACGATTTCCATTGTAAATATATTCAGAGGAAACTCCATTCGAAGAAACTGTTTTTGTGAGTAAATGGGAAGCAGGATCATAAAAAAAGAATGTTTTTCCGCTGCTGTCAATCACACTTTGAAGAAGATTGTTTTCAGTATATTCATAGAGTATTTTATAGCGGGAAGGGTATAAGACTTTTTGGATATTACCTTGTGTATCGTAACTATAGGAAATAATTCCAATATTCGGAATCTGCACTCTGGATAATCGATTGCTTCCATCGTAAGTATAATGCGTAGATCCAGTCCAGTCATTCATTTGGATACGGTTCCCTTTTTCATCAAAAACATATTCGACTTTTTTCCCATCAGGATAAAGAACTTCTGTTAGATGATTTTCCGAGTCATAGACCCGTCTTACAATGAGTTCTTGAGAAGTCTCCCCAGTTCCAAATGAGTAAATAGGAGAAAAAAAACACATAAGAAAGAATGAAAACTTATAAGAAAAAAACTTCATGTGGATTCCTTTGTATCTAATAGTAAATTGTTTAAAAAACATTCCCAGGCTAAAAACAGGAAGTAAAACTTTATAATTTTTTATTTTAATATGCAAATTATTTTTTTTAGATGGGAGTAGAAAGCGCTTTTTAACAAAGAATGCTTTTTAGAAGTGCCTTCGAAAGAAATTCAAGGTTTCCAATAGGGGAAACTTTGAAAAATATGAGTCGTATATTGCATCACTTGTGCACTTAACCAGCTGCCTAGAAGAATTATCGTAAGAACAACAGCAAATAATTTAACCGTAAAAGAAAGCGTCTGCTCTTGGATTTGTGTTGCTGCTTGGAAAATTGCAACAAATAATCCCAAAATCATGCTTATCAATATAGGCGGACCGGAAAGAATTAAAATGAGAATAAGCGCTTGGTAGCTGAGTTGACGAATTTCATTTTCAAACACAATTGTCTCCTATTTAAATGTTAAGACAAGGCCTTGAATTAATAAAGTCCATCCATCCACCATTACAAGAAGTAAAAGTTTGATGGGAAGCGCAATCGTCAAAGGCGAAAGCATCATCATACCCATGGCAAGTAAAATGTTTGAGGTCACTAAATCCACAACAAAAAAAGGAAGGTAAATCAAAACACCGATTTCAAAGGCAGCTTTTAATTGTGTGGTTATAAAAGAGGGGATGAGAACTATGAAATCATTTTGTTTAAG
>JBAXUO010000225.1:0-2177 GCA_037129625.1 Chlamydiota bacterium | reverse complement strand
AACAAATTAAAAAAAAGATCATAGATTTAGCAACTAAAGACTCTAATTTTAGAGAGAATGTAAAAAAAGTGACTCATTGTAACAGCCTTACAGACAATGAATTGGAAAAAATCGCAGGCGGCCTTTCAGACCTTTTTAGCGCATTAGACCCAAGGGTACACCCAAATATGATGTAATTTTTTTCAGTCTTAGTTTTTTAAAAGAACGTATTTCTTGAAAACAAAAAACGAACATGTTTTTAAACATGTTCTTAAACAAAGGAGATTATTATGAATCAAAAACAAATTAAAAAAAAGATCATAGATTTAGCAACTAAAGACTCTAATTTTAGAGATAATCTAAAAAAAGTAACCAAAACAGAAAGACTGACAGACCATGAACTAGAAAAAATCGCTGGTGGTATGGCTGAATTAACAGAGGCGCTTGCTGCTACCGGCCGTTTTGAGAGACAATAGATAAACGAATTCTTATTTCCCTTCAGCCATGCTAGGGAATAGGATCTATTTCTACGATTGTTGGATGGATGGTTCTTGCTAATAAATTCTAGAACACTCCATCCAATTTTTTTTTCCAAAAGCTCTTGCAAACATCAAAGATTTTTCCGCACTCACCCATCTCTTTTTCATTCGTAGGCTCTTAGAGGATAAAGTAAAGGACTACGTTGGAATCGTTTATCCCTTCATTTGTCGAAAAATAGTCTGTATAAAATACAAAAAAACCCTCTTCAGAAATAACGAAGAGGGTTTTTCTTTTAGCGAGAAGCTTTTTGAATAGTCTCGAGAAGTTGAGAGAATACGGTCTCTTTTTTCCCGACGCTGTTGACATGAAATAATACGTTCTTGTCGGAATAAAATTGAATCAAAGGCTGAGTTTCTTTTCGATACACGTTGAGCCTTTCTTTTACGACGGCTTCTGTATCATCTTTTCTTTGGTGAAGTTCTCCGCTGCATTGATCACAAACACCCGCAACTTTTGGGGGTAAAAAAATCTTGTGGTGAGGAGCTCCGCATTTTTTGCAAACCAGACGGTTTACAATTCTTTCGACAAGAAGATTGTCTGCAATCTGTAAGTTAATCGCAATTTGTCGAGTAGAATTTTCTAGACGATGATTTAAAGCCTCAGCTTGAGCTATCGTTCGTGGAAATCCATCTAAAATATATCCTTTAACACAATCACTGCGAGAGGTTCGATCAAAAACCATGTCGAGAACTAGGGAATCAGGAACCAGTTGTCCTTTTTCGATAAATTCTTTTGCCTTCAGTCCTAAAGGGGTTCCTTTTTGGATGTTTTCTCTAAATAGATCCCCGGTTGAAATATGTGAGAGTCCTAGTTTTTTACTAAGCTCAACGGCATGAGTCCCTTTTCCAGCTCCTGGAGGTCCCATGAGAATAACGACTAAGGGTTTGGATTGAACAGGCTCTTCGGCTCGAAGGATTCCTGCAAAAAAAACGCCAATCGATGTGAATATAGTAAGAAATTTTTTCATAAAATACTCTAACGGTTAATTATTGTAGTTAGGTCAGTTGAAAGTATAAGGGATACGAGGCAAATTTCGCCACTTATCTAACAATAATATGAAAAGTTTTTCCCGTTTTTAAACACTTACTAACCGGGCAGTCTTTTATTGTCGTTTCTAAAATTTTTTTAACTTTCTCAGGATCAGAAGCCTGTTCTATTTGGAAGTGAATGTCTATAGAAGTGATGGAAAGACCATTAGTGGTGTCTTTATCCATTACAATGATGGTATCTCCTGATAGGAGTCCAAATGAGACTTGAGATTTTTCACAATGGAGCTTGAAGGCGCCAATAATACAGCTTAGTAAAGAAGCCCCTAAAAGACCCTCGGGTGTGTAGGCATTGCCGGGCCCTTTGAATTCTAAGGGAAGGGCGCAATGAATAGGAGCTTGGACTCCATTTTCGGATATTTTCCAGGTTTCTGAGATAGCGCAGGAACTTTGAACGGTCGTTTTGAACTGTAAAGGAAATTTGGGCATAACCATCTCCAAAAAGGTTTGTTTTCTTACCCTTTACATAACAGACGAGTTTTTTATATGAAACTTTTATTTATAAAAAAAAGTATGTTCCATCGCGTGATGAAACATACTTTTAGATATTTCTTATAAAGTTGGATGCTTAGTCTACGTTTTCGGGTGTGGATGGAGCTGGAGTGCCAGTGG
>JBAXUO010000224.1:0-2196 GCA_037129625.1 Chlamydiota bacterium | reverse complement strand
ATTCAGTGAAGGAGTTAGCATTAGCTAAAGCCACTTTTAAACTCATATATACCTCATTAATAATAACAGTTATTTAAGTATTTTTTAACCATTGGTGTTTGTTTGGAGTGTTTTCAATATTCATATTTTTTTTAAGAAGTAAAGGTTCTTGCTGTGGTAAAAAGCCAACCTATTTTACTTTTTCCTAAATTGATATCTAAAATTTCTATTTTTTTTCTTGCCCAAGTAGTGCAATTCTCTGTCCCTTTGCCAGAGAACAATGCATCACTTCCTAGCATGCTCATCTTAGGAACTTCAATGCGTCCCTTTTCCTCTTGTTTAATTACCTTAAGCATTCTTTTTACTTTACTACTAGAAACCAACCAGACTTCACTTTTTCTCGAATACTCGAAAACTCTATTTTTTAGATCAATCAATCTTACATTTGACTCACCCCCACAACAACCACAACAATCAGCACAAAAGTCAGCAAATTTTCTATAACTAGCACCGTACCACTCCTTTCCTTCAATTGCTATTTGCGCGTGAATACCCGCAAGTTTTTCAGATCCAACCAATGTTACCGCCCATGTGCGCACACTAAAACGCTTGTTTGCATCAAGTTGACTACTTCTAGATGTGCATATACTTCCTATAGCTATGAATAATTTTCCCAAGACCGCAATACCTGTCAGTCCAGCCGTACATACGATAGCGGATGTCTGACAAGGGTTTGTATGAAACTCTCGCTTAACTCCTCCTATAACAAATTTTGCAACTGTGAAAAAAATGTCTTTGACAATAACCGTCATTTTGAACCATTGCCTTTACAAGGTAACAGATTGACACAAAAAGTTGAAAAGCGTGTCCAATAAGCAGAACAGCGTGCTCCATAAGCAGAACAATAGTCCCCATAGGCAGCGCAGTATGTTTGCTCTTTAACGAATATTTTAGAAATTAGTTTAACTGTGACTATACTACCACCAACGATAGAACCAAGAAGTAATGCAAAATCTATATAGGGAGGAAATGGGCATACCAAATGGTTAGGATTAGCCATACATTGTTCTTTTATGCCTAAGGAAGCTCCCCAATAAACCGTACCCACAACAGCAAGTGGCAAAAAGCTATCAGCTATTTTTAAAACTTTCTCTACCGTTTTATTCACTATTTGATATCCGACTAGAAAGGCCGCTGTTTTAAATACAAAACTAGAGCCCCCTGCAATAACGCATACCTTACCAACCATTGAAGCTGCACCTGCTATAACCATAAAAAACTCCTTTTTTTAAATTCAGAATCAGTTAATAGAAAGATTCTATTAAGGTCAATGCTTTTTCATAAATTCTCAAAAATCGTAGTAACAACCTTCTAAAAAGCCATCGAATTTCAGACCTCCAGACATTTTTGGAGGCTATCCACACCAATGCGGGAGTTCCTATCAAACGACCTGTATCCGGTATTGCGATGGGACTTATTTTAGAAGGGAAGCGTTTTAAAATTCTTTCCGACATTATGGGAGATGAAGATGCTCTGGGAGACATGGACTTTAAAATCACCGGGGATGGTACAGGGATTACTGCATTCCAGATGGACATTAAGGTAGAAGGGATCACTCATGAAATCATGAAAGAAGCCCTTATGCAAGCTAAAGAGGGCAGATCTTTTATTTTACAAAAGATGTTAGATGTCTGTCCAAAATCTAAGAATGAAATGTCAAAATATGCTCCTCGCATAGAAAAGATTCGTGTCAAACAAAGTCAAATTGGAACGATTATCGGCCCAGGCGGAAAGCAAATCCGTGCGATTATCGAAGAGACCGGGGTTGAAATCGATATCAATGATGATGGTATTATTAGCATCACCTCTAACGATTTTTCTGCTATGGAAAAAGCGAAAGAGATTATTCACAATCTCACTGCAGAAGTTGAATTAAATAAGACATACAAAGGAAAAATCACTTCGATTAAGCCTTTTGGTCTTTTTGTTGAGATTTTCTCAAAAGAAGGACTCTGTCATATTTCTGAGATTTCTTATTCGAAGATTCGAGATTTGAATGATCTTTTCAGAGAGGGTGATTCTATAGAAGTGAAGGTATTAGAGATCAATGACCGTGGACAAATCCGTCTCAGTCACAAAGCTCTTTTGCCTCCTCCTCCACCTCAAGTATAATTTGCAAGGGGGCCAAAAGCCCCCTTGTTTCTTTTCCATTATTTA
>JBAXUO010000223.1:0-2210 GCA_037129625.1 Chlamydiota bacterium | reverse complement strand
GATCATTGTTTAGGTCTTGGCTCTATGCTGATGAGATTGAACCTTGATAAAGTGAAGCATCCGATTCATTGTTACTACCCTGCTTCGGGAAAGAAACATTTTGATCGGTTGCGTTATGGGTGTGTCTACCATGAAACGGTAACTGTAGTAGAACATCCGATAAGTCAAGAAGGGATTGTTGAAGAGGGAGAGACTTTTCGTATCGAAGCGACATTTTTAGAGCATGGGATTGATAATATTGGATGGAGAATTACAGAAAAAGATCGGATTAAATTTGATAAAGAAAAGTTGAAAAAACTGGGTGTTGAAGGTCCAAATGTTCGCTTCCTTAAGCAAAAAAAAGCAATTGAGATAGAGGGTCAGACTATTGCATTAGAAGATGTCAGTTGGGTAAAAAAAGGGGATGTTTTCGCGATTGTTATGGATACAAGGCCTTGTGAAAAAGCTTCGGAAATTGCGAAAAATGCTTCTGTTTTGATTTGTGAAAGTACCTATTTAGAATCGGAAGCCCATTTGGCTTGTCAATATATGCATATGACGGCAAAAGAGGCTGCTACTTTGGCTAGAGATGCCAATGTCAAACTGTTAATAATCACCCATTTTTCGGCTCGCTACAGTGATCTTTCTGAATTTGAAACAGAAGCCAAAGCTATTTTCCCCAACACTTGGGTAGCAGAAGATTGTAAAAAAATACCATTTCCCCGTTAGTTTTAGATTATAAAGGTTTAAAAAAAATGATTACGTTAGATTCTATTACAAAAAAAATCGGTAGCCGCATTCTTTTTGAGGATGTGAGCTGCACTTTTAATAAAGGATGTCGATATGGACTTACCGGACCTAACGGATCCGGAAAATCGACTCTTTTAAAAATTATTATGCGCATTGAGCCTACGACCAGTGGGAAAGTGACGCTGCCGAAGAAAGTGGGTTTCTTACGGCAAGATATTCATCATTTTGAAGATTTTTCAGTATTAGACACTGTGATTATGGGTAATAAACCCCTTTGGGAGGCTTTACAAGAAAGGGAAGCTCTCTATCAACAGGATATGACGGATGATGTAGGTATACGTCTTGGGGAAATTGAAGAGGTGATTGCTGATGAAAATGGGTATTCTGCAGAATCGGAAGCTGAAGAACTCCTTTCGGGTATGGGGGTAGACGCTTCTTTTTTTCATGAGAAGATGAAAGCTCTTCCTATTGACAGACAATTTCGTGTGTTGCTATGTCAATCTCTTTTCGGACATCCGGATGCACTTTTATTGGACGAACCGACGAACCATTTGGATTTGGAATCGATTGGATGGCTGGAGACTTTTTTACATGATTATTCCGGAGTTTTACTTGTGGTGAGCCACGATCGTCATTTTTTGAATACGGTGACAACGCAGATTGCGGATATTGATTATGAAACGATTATTATTTATCCCGGCAACTATGATGATATGTTAGTGGCAAAAACGGCAGTTCGATCGAAAGCTGAGTTTGAAAATAAAGCGAAGGAGAAGAAAATTTCTCAGCTCAATGAGTTTGTGGCGAGATTTGGAGCTGGAACGCGAGCGAGTCAAGTTCAATCTCGAGTTCGAGAGATTCAACGGTTGCAGCCTCAAGAGTTAAAAAAGTCGAATATTCAAAGGCCCTATGTTCGTTTTCCTATTAGTGAAAAGCAGTCGGGTCAAATTGTGTATAGGATAGAGAATCTTTCAAAAGGCTTTGATGATGGCAAAGAGCTGATCCATTCTTTTTCTTGTGATATTTTGCGTGGGGATAAGATTGGGGTGATAGGGAATAACGGTTTAGGGAAGTCGACTTTTTTAAAGATGTTGGCCGGTATATTACAGCCTGATTTTGGAAAGTTAGTCGTAGGTCATCAAGTGGATATTGGGTATTTTCCTCAAAACCATGGGGATCTTGTGGAAAGGAAGAAGGGGGTTACCGTATTTGATTGGCTGAAAAGCCGAAGAGAAGGGGTTTATGATCAAGATATTCGTGGTGTGCTAGGTAAGATGCTTTTTGGTGGGGATGATGCTTTTAAAGAGCTTCCGGCTCTCTCCGGTGGAGAGATGGCCCGTCTTATTATAGCCGGTCTTATGCTTTGCACTCCGAATGTTCTTATTTTGGATGAGGCGAACAATCATTTAGATTTAGAGGCGGTGTCTGCGATAGCCTGGGGTTTGGAAGAGTATAAAGGGACGGTTATTTTTGCTTCTCAT
>JBAXUO010000222.1:0-2252 GCA_037129625.1 Chlamydiota bacterium | reverse complement strand
GCACTGCTTCTCTCCAAGCCGCTTGCAAGAGCGTGTCCGCACTTGGCCAAAACTTTTTGGCTTGATTCGCTTGGAGGCTATATTTCCCTGCTTTCTCTTCTACAAACAGACCTAAGAAACCAGTGAACAGATCTCTCTGGGATGTTACTCCGCACTCACAACTATGAACTCTTTCAGACAACTTTTTCTTATGTTGTCTTCCGCAGAAACAACTCTGCGATAGTTTTGTTGGTTGTGTTGGGAATTTCGTGAATGAACCGCCAGCACTTTCAGCCTTGCGTTTCAATCTCGAAACAAACATGCCCGGAGCTCTTTTACCGACACTTCTACCATACAGTTTTTGTAACCACTTAGCTGAAACGTTTTCTGTTTTGAAAACGTTACCCATTCTCAGGGTTTCGTTAATCAACTTGCCCTGTAGGCTTTTTCTATGTTCGACAACTCGGCGATGCACATTTCTTAAAACCTTCTCGTTCTCTAACTGGCGATTTGACTTTCTCCACTTGTGTCTGCCTTTCTTTATCTTTCCATTGGGAAGGTAGTTGTTGGGATTACTTTGCCTTCTTTGCCTGTCGATTTTTCGTTGTAGGCTGTGTATTTCTTTTTCCTTGAATTCAAGTTCAGCACAGAACAGCAACAGTCTTGCGTGAAATTCGTTGTTTTCATCTTGAGAAACTATAGCAATAGTGGAAGGTCCAATATCGAAACAAACAGTGCCCTTCCCCATCTTGTTCTTTTCTTTAATAAACGGTTTACCCTTCAACACCAGCTGAACGTAAAAGAGGTTCTTCCCCCGAATAACTTTTCTAAGGATGCGGCAGTATTTAACTCTGTGCTTTAGCCCATGCTCAACAACTTTATCTTGGATGTAGATGATGGGCTTTAGGCTAAGCCCATTCCACTCAACTTGGTTATTCCTCCATCTTATGCCAGCTGCATTACTTTTGGATTCTACGCTGTTTATCTGGTTGTATCCCTTAAACCTAACGTTTTTGGCTGTGCCGTAAAGAATCTTTTCCGTTGCCTTAAAAGCTCTGGTAGCTAGTTTTTGAACTGTGTGCGTATCTAAGTTGTTGGCAATGGTGTATCTCGACTTCACAGCATATGCCTGAAGGGAATAATTGCTAAATCGGTATTTATCTTTTGCTTCTTGGAACAGCTCGTTCCTTTGCTTCTTACCCTTTGGCAAGCTTTTAGCCTTGGACGTTAACTTAGATTGCTTAACAAGCATTACTCTGTTCTTAGCTTCTCTAAGGACAGCGTTGTACAGGTGTCTGGCGGATTCAAAACGAGAAAGAAGTTCCTTCTCTTCCTTTGGGGAAGTTCGTAATGCCAGCTCAAGAATGAAGGATGGCGTCTTGTCTTTATTGTTCTTTTTCTTTTTCATATTCTCGACTGCGCTTCAATATAGGTTTGAATTGTTTTAGCACTAACGTTTCCTGCCGTAGAAGCAAAATAAGATTTAGTCCACATGCAGGGTAGCTTTAGAAGCTCCTTGAATTTTTTACGAAGAAAGTATCCGGTAATTCCCTTACACTCCTTAACAACCAAGGAAGCTGGGGTTGTCGGAAACACTCTAACGAACAAGTGAACATGTTCCGGCTGAATAGCAAGTTCGAGAACTTCCCATCCCATTTTCTCACACTTCTCCCTTATTAGTCTATTACACTCCGCTTTGACATCGCCAAGTAGAACGGCTTTTCTTCTTTTAGGGCACCAGACCAGGTGGTAAATAATCAGGTGAACTCTATGCTCGTCTCTGATATAATTATTATTCATGTTGTTATTATACAATAATAACATAAATAATCCTTTTTTATTTAAAAATATATTTTGTACACATATGGCGTTCCTATCTACAGGGGCTAAAGCCCCATAGCTTGCGGAACGCAAGATTCCATGTCAACATTTTTATTGAAATAATTTTGCATCTTTTTAATTTTTTCTAAATAACAATTATGGTGGGCTAATTTTTTATTAAAAATATTGGTGGTTATTTTATCTTTAAATTTAATTTTTTTACCACAAAAACAGCATTTTTTAAAAAAGACGGCACCAATTAATCTTGCAAAATTCATTAAAAATACTCCCTAAATTGTTTATAAAATTGCCCATTATTTACATTATACAATAAAAAAAGGATTTTGCAATAAAAATTAGAAATATAAATACATATTTGATTATGGAGAAAAATATGAAAAAAATTGAAATAAATTTCGCATTGCCTGAAATTAGATTGGGGATGTCCGTAC
>JBAXUO010000221.1:0-2292 GCA_037129625.1 Chlamydiota bacterium | reverse complement strand
AACATTCGGTAATGCCATACCCTTCTATGAGCATCTTGTTCATTTGATGGACTTTGTCAAAAAGATCTTGCGGGGCTTTTTCAGCGCCAGCAACAAATAACCGAATCGTTGCAAAATCCGATACGCTTGCCGCTTGAAAAAGGCCTCGTAAAAAACTCGGAGCCGAGCAAAAAAGGGTAATTTTCCATCGAAAGATCCCTTCAGCCAAAGCAAAACTATCCGTAGGATCAGGAGCAAAAACAACCTTTACCCCTGCAAGAAGAGGCAAAAGACCGGTTACCGCAAAACCAAAAGAATGAAAAGGAGGAAGGACCCCATAAAAAAGATCGTGAGAAAACAGATCGATATATTTCAAAACAGCAGTTTGATTGGAAAGAATATTTTTATGACTTAGCGGGACCCCTTTTGGAGAGGCTTCCGTTCCGCTGGTAAAGAGGACAACAGCTACATCTTCCTCTTTTTGATGCTGAATACCCAATGCTTTCATTACACTTTTTGCAGGTAAAAAAGAGGTAAAGTATCCAAACAACTTTTCAGAGAGGGGAATGGTTTTCTTAAGATCTTCTAGAAGGATAAACTTTTCCGATACGTCCCCGAAAGAGACATTTCCCAGTCTTTCTAAAAACCTCCAGGAAGTAAGAATAGAATTAACCTGTGTAAGATCCGTCATATCCTTAAGGTACTTAGGACCTAAAGTCCAGTTCAACATTACAGGTGTTTTGTTCGCAAAATAAGTAGCAATAATTACAAGATAAGCAGCTACGGAAGAAGGGAGAAGAATCCCTATTTTTTCCCCGGGAAGCTTTGCAATTTCTCTAGAAAGAACCAGTGCAGACATTTTGAGTTTTTTATATGTCAAAACCCCGATCATATCATCAGCGCATGCATAAGAGTTTTTCATTCGGTCACAAATTAATAAAAAAGCCTCCGGGAGAGTTTTTCCCATAGGAGAAGTAGGTTCTTTTCTTTTTTTCTCCTCCGGCCAAGTAAACTGTTTTTCTTCTATACTTTTTTTCTCACCTTTTTTTCTTCCTTCTGCCAAATCAATGAGGTCATGGACTGTTTCTAAATCTCCTGGATGGAGCTCTCCCACATCATAATGGACAGACAAAAAAATGATTATTTCAGCGATATCTAAAGAGTCCATACCGAGATCGGCGGACAATTCTTGGTCCAAAAGGATCTCTACGTCCGGAAATTTTCTCTTCAGTTCCTTATAAATTTCTTGGCCTACAGGGGTAGAAAAAGCCTCTTCCGCTATATTCTTCTTCTTTTTCTCTCGGATAAGAGGGGTCAATAGTTCATTTTTCCAAAAACAGTACGATACTCGCTTCAAAGGTTCTGTTTCTACAATGCCTTCTGCAGAAGGGTATTGATTAAAGAATTTTTCTAAATATCGATTTACCTCTAATCGAGAGCCTTTTCTCGGAAAATCTTCTTTAGCAATAACGAAATCGAGATACAAATCCCTTCTAGGGATGAAAAAAATTCCATTTTTTAGTAGTTTTTTCATAGACCAAAATAAAGTATCTACAAAATCGGGAGATCTTCCAAGATACGCTTTAGAAAAAGAGCTCCCCCAAAGACCTGTAGTTCGGACCATAACTATCTGGACATCGGGGCATTTTTGTATTAAAGACTGAGCTAAAGAAGTAGCTCCCAAAACTTCTTTACCCGTGTATTTGAGCCTTCCACTTGGGTAGAGAATATATTTTTCTTTAGCCTGGAGACCTTCTGCCATTTTCTCGAGAATTTTTTCTGCTTTTTGGATTTTAATTTCGTTGAGAGCGGTTTCGAAGTTCGGGATAGGAATGGCTCGAATAAGTTTCATGAAAAACTGAACAAAAGGCTTTCGATAAATATATTCGACAACGATAGGCCTGGGTAAGAATCTTCTTCCCAATAAACAAATAACCACAATGGGATCGATATGTGCGGGGTGATTAGGAAAAAATAAAATCCCCTTCTCTTTGTTTAAAGAAGAGAGTTGATCAAGACCCTTGACATGGATGCGGTAGCGAAGAGATAGAAGAGCTCTTACTGTACAACCCAATAAAGCGAAAAGGAAACTACGCATAAGAAAAACCTCAATGTATGTAGGAACTATGCCATAGGGATTTTGTTGATGGCAAGAGGAATGAAGGAATTTCTTATGGAGCTGACAGCGCTTTTAATAGCATAATAAAATATATTGTTTTTTTTAAATAAATATGTGATAATTATATAATAAGGTCATTTAATAATTAGGTGCTTCATGTTAATACAAGATAAAAAAGCAAATGATGATGTTAC
>JBAXUO010000220.1:0-2308 GCA_037129625.1 Chlamydiota bacterium | reverse complement strand
TTCTTAAGTACATAGTAATTTTTTTAACAATTCCCTTCAAGAATAATAATAGTATTGAAAATATTTAAATGTTTTATCTATTATTATCTTTTAAAAAAGGAGCAAATCAAATGCCGACAGGAACATTATCCATACACAGTGAAAACATATTACCCATCATTAAAAGGTGGTTATACTCTGAAAAGGACATTTTTCTTAGAGAGTTGATTTCTAATTCGTTAGACGCTATTCAGAAGCTTAAAATCTTACAAGCGCAAGGGATTTTCCAAGAGAGCACAAGCTATGCGATTCACATTACGATAGATCCTATAAAAAAGAGGGTTACGATTTCTGATAATGGGATTGGGATGAGTTCTATAGAAGTGGAGAAGTATATTGCGCAGATTGCGTTTTCCGGTGCGGAAGATTTTCTACAAAAGTATCAGACTACGAATGAGAAGGATCAAATTATAGGTCATTTTGGTTTAGGGTTTTATTCTTCTTTTATGGTTTCTGACACGGTAGAGATTCAGACGAAGTCGTATCAAAAGGAAGAGAAGGGTGTTTTTTGGTCTTCTTCCGGAGGGTCGACATACACATTGGAAGAAGGGGTACGACAAGAGAGGGGTACGGATATAATTTTGCATCTTTCGTCTGAGTCATTAGAGTATCTAGAAATTTCGAAGCTTCGGGAGATGATAAGGAGGTATTTTCTTTTTTCTCCTATACCGATTCATTTAAATGGGACGCAAATCAATACGGAAGAGCCGTTATGGATGAAGAGCCCGAAGGATTGTACTGATAAGGAGTATCACAACTTATACCATCAACTCTATCCGATGGAGAAGGATCCGATTTTCTGGGTACATCTCAATATTGACTATCCTTTTCATTTACAAGGGATTTTATATTTTGCTCCGATTGAGCAATCGTATATTCAGAAGAAAGGGATTCAATTATATTGCAATCGGGTATTTGTTTCGGACAATTGTTCTGATTTTTTACCTGAGCATCTTTTATTATTGAAGGGCATTATAGATAGTCCTGACATTCCTTTAAATGTTTCAAGGAGTTCTTTGCAAGTGGACAAGACGGTAAGGCAGTTATCGTTACACATTTCGAAAAAGATTACGGATCGTTTGACTCAGTTACATGAGGCGAATGCGGATACATTTTTTACTTCTTGGAAGGACATTGAGGTATTGATTAAGTGGGGTATATTGCAAGAAGAGAAGTTTTATGATCGTGCGAAGGATTTACTATTTTGGAAGACGACAAAAGAGGTATGGACGACGATTGAGAAGCATTTAGAAAAGAGCCAAGAGAAGAAGATTTTCTATACCCATCTGGACAAGAGTAATTTACTTTCCTTGTATGAGAACAAGGAGGTATTTTTTGCGCATCCGTATTTAGACATTCCGATTTTTGCTTATTTGGAAAAGAAGCAAGAGATTTCCTTTCAACGGGTGGATGGAGACATTAGTACCTTTATAGATACTTCGAAGGAGAAGTCTCTTTTGGATACGGAGGGCAAATCAGAGCAATCTCGTATTGAGGAATTTTTTCGTAAAGCGCTTTCGATGGAAGTGGAGGCTCGGAGTCTTACCTCTGAAGAGATGCCTTCTTTGGTAATTTTTCCTGAAGAAGAGAGAAGGTATAGGGATTATATGAGGGTATCGGACAAAGAGGGGTCGCTAGTGAGGTCGAGATTTATAGTGAACACGAACCATAAGCTGGTGATGAACATATTTCTAATGTCTAAAAAGGAACCTGTTTTTGCTGAGGAGCTTGCGAAGCAGTTGTATGCGACGACGCTTCTTTCCCAGAAGGAATTCGATCTCTTTAAGCCCGAAGAGTTTACAAAATCTTCTTTTAAAACGTTAGAGAAGCTGACCTCAATGTTATAATATTATTTAAAAACCTTTGATTTTATATTAATAATGTATTAAAATATTATTAAAGTAAATCAAAGGTTTTCATGAGTTCATCTACCACAACAGCTTCTTCTTCAAGGCCGTCGTCTCCGGCTTTTAGGCTTGAAACAAGTTCATTAGAAGACGCTATCGGATCTCAAACTGCTAGCTTTCAATGCGTTAAAAATATACTCGATGAAGTCAATCACCAACTTGAAACACCAAATTCCTCTATTTTAAAAGAATTAGGATTAACTGACGGTATCGGATTCCAAGCTCAGTTTAATACCAACCCGGAATATTCCAACCCCCCTCTATTTGAATTAAATATTTTCTCCACCCTAACC
This sequence comes from Chlamydiota bacterium, assembly GCA_037129625.1. GTDB lineage: Bacteria > Chlamydiota > Chlamydiia > Chlamydiales > SM23-39 > JBAXUO01. The sequence goes on along the minus strand of JBAXUO010000220.1, from coordinate 69 downwards.
GGTCAACAATTTTCTATTAATAGTCAAAGTATTCAAACTACCCCTCGACCTTATCCTAACACATCTCAA
>JBAXUO010000022.1:0-13069 GCA_037129625.1 Chlamydiota bacterium | reverse complement strand
AATTGTAAGTACAAATTCCAAAGGCCTTGTGAAAACAAGGCCTTTTTCATTTCCCTACTTCTTCCCCAACTCCTCATCAACAAAAAATTCAAATGACCATAATAAAATTTTTGTTGCTCTTTTTATAGAAAAATATTTATTGTCATAAGTGAACTAGCAATACTTCTACTTGGGTCCCTTTTTGATCTTAGGGAAGAAAAGAGGGTAGCTGGCAATGCTATCTAAAAAATAAGAAAAATTGGAGAAATATATGGAAACAAAGTGGAGCTTAAATAAAGTGCTAATGTCTTCCGTTGCCGCATTGCTAGCAGCAACTGGAACATTTGCAGCAGAAGCTTCTTCCGATCAGAAATCATGCCAAGAACAACCAGGTCCTTTCGCCTTTTGTTACCCAAGAGACGTAGGTCTTGCTTGTCCTAATGATTTCTATGCTCATGGTCAGTTCCTTCTTATGAGAAGTGCTGAAGATGGGTTGGAATATGCTATTAGTAACACAAACGGAACAGATAATTTTCCATTAGATGGAGGAACCATATCTGGTTATCATTCTAATGGCCATAGTTGGAAGTGGGATTACGGCGTAAGAGCCGGTTTTGGCTTCTATATGGGAAAAGACCTCTGGAATGTAGAAGCTCAATGGACTCATGTTAAAACACATGAGAACAACTCTACAATGGTTAGAGCTGGTTGTTTAGATGCCTATTGGCTACCAGCAGATGTTGATGCGTCAGCTATAACTCGCTCTTCAGCTCAATGGAGAGTAAAATACGATACATTTGATGTATCTTTTGCAAAACCTTTTCATGCTAGCCGATATTTTGTTCTCCAACCACAAGTTGGGATTCGAGCTGCTTGGATCGATCAACATTATTTAGCTCGATACGCAGGAAGTATCATGGATCATGACGGCACTTATATTCAAGATGGCGCTGAAATGAAAGGTAAAAACGATTTCTGGGGCGTTGGCCTTCGAAGCGGTTTTACATCTGAGTATATCCTCGGTTCCGGATGGAGTTTACATACTTCTATAAACGGTGCCTTGTTATATGGTAAATTTCATCTAGATCAAGAGTGCCCAATTGAAGGCACTGAAGGTGATGATTTATCAACTGAAATTCACCACGATCCATACGTAGTTGTTCCAAACATGGACATCTCACTTGGACTCGGCTGGGGACATCTTTTTGACCATGATAAGTATCGTTTCTCAATCAAAGTTGCTTATGAGTTCCATCAATGGTGGAAGCAAATGAGACTGAGAAGATTTTTTGATACTGGAGAACCAGTTTCTAATGAAACCGTATATGGAGATTATTCTCTTAACGGTCTATCATTCGCAGTACAATTCGACTTCTAATTTAGTCAAATTGTAAGTACAAATTCCAAAGGCCTTGTGAAAACAAGGCCTTTTTCATTTCCCCACACCTTTCCCAACTTTTCATCCATACAAAATCAAACTTGGAAAAATGCTTCAACGAATCCAAAAAAATTGATTACAATATCTAAAACGTAGAACTATAAACCGGCTTGCAAAATGTCATGAAGACGTAAAATACCCACTACTTTTCCCTCATCAACCACCGGCAAAACCATGACCTTTTTCTTCCCTTCCATCACTTTCATCGCATCCCATGCCAAGGTCTCTTGAGATACAAAAATCGGATTCTGCGTCATCACATCTTCTATCTTTTTTTCTATAAAAGCTCCCTTATAGGCCTCAATCACACGACGTAGATCTCCATCCGTAAAAATCCCCAGCAACCGAGAATCCCTATCAACCACAAGAACAGCCCCACAACATTTTGATGATAAAACCGGAAGAACTTCTAACACCAAATCTTTTGAACTACAAAGTGGAATTTGATCCCCATGTAACATCAAATCCCTCACTAAAAGAGTCAATTTTTTTCCAATCGACCCAATAGGATGATTCTTCGCATACTCTTGCAAGGAAACCTTTTTTCCTTCCATCAAAGCTACAGCTAAAATATCCCCAAAAATACTTTGCACAGACGTCGAGGTCGTCGGAACTAAATTATAAGGACATAGCTCCCTTTGCAAAGGTAAACAAATCGAAAGATCGGCCACTTGCATTAGCCTAGATTTAGGATTCGAAGCCACACCAATAATCTTCGCCCCCTTCTTCCTTACAAAAGGAATCATTTGCATTAATTCTTCCGTCTCCCCACTCCGAGAAATAAAAAGACAAAGATCCTTTTCTGTTAAAGCCCCAATATCCCCATGTAACGCATTTACGGCAGAAAGATGCCAAGAAGGAACCCCAATCGATGTAAAGGTCATCGCTAACTTTTGAGCCACAATCCCACTTTTTCCAACACCGGTCCAAACTACAGCCCCTTTGCATAGTTGCATCTCCTGCAAAATGACATCCATCTTTTCCAGATCGATCCCCTGAAAAAAATAATCTAAATACCCTTTCTGCTCATCTAAAAGAGCTTTTATAGTTCTAGCTGCCACGTCATCGTCTCCAAAAATCCTTTCAAATCCTGTAAGAAATTACAACCATAAATCCCATCTAAAACCCGATGATCAAAAGTCAATGACACCATCATTACTGACCGAACACCAAAACTTGAATCGGGAAGCACCACGACTTTCTTCTGAATCGCTCCAGCCCCAATAATCGCCACTTCAGGAAATCGTATAATCGGAACCCCTGTCATCACCCCTGTCATCCCAAAATTCGTAAAGGTTAGGGTCCCCCCCTGCAAATCATCCATCGAAAATTTTTGCTCTCTCCCTTTTTCAACCAAAGAAAATATGCTTTTCGCTACTTCTACCAAAGACTTTTCTTCCGCTTCGTGAATCACAGGAACCATCAACCCCTGCTCCACATGAACCGCAATCCCTATATTCACATGACGCTTAACAAAAATCATGTCCCCATCTAAAGAAGAATTTAAAAGAGGGTAATTCTTCACCACCTGCGCAATAGCGTAAGAAAGAAAACTTGTAATCGACAATTTAGCTTTATGTTTTTGAAAAAACGGCTCTTTTTCCTTCTGAATCAACGCAACAATCCCACTCACATCTATTTCCGTCAGCAACGAAGCATGAGGAGCTGAATAAAAAGAACGAACCATATTTTCAGCTACCGCCTTTCTCATCGAGCTCATCGAAATTTTTTCCCCCTCCGACATAGGCTTAGACTTAAAAGAAACATACTTTTCTATATCTTTCCTTGTAAGCCTTCCCCCCTCTTTAGGAATATGCAAAAGTTCTTCTTTAGATATATTCTGATCTTGAGCAAAACGAATGACTGCTGGAGAGAGAAACTCTTCTTCCGTTTTTTCCTTTGCATCCACTTCAACTATCACCAAAGGATCTCCTACCAGCACTTCCACGTTCGGAGAAACCAAAATCTCTTTCACTATGCCAGAAACGGGCGACGGTATCTCACTATTCACTTTATCTGTCGACACTTCTAATAAAGCTTCATCTTGCTCTATTCGCTCCCCTTCTTTTTTGAAAAATTGAATAATCGTCGCGCCGACAATACTTTCTCCCAACTTTGGCAAAGTAATTTTAATCTCTTCTCCCATAAAATGAACCCCTTCTAACAGAAAACCTATTACTTAAAAATACCAGCCAAAAGCTTATTTTCACAGCTCTTTATTCGGGAAGAAAACTCTTTTTTTGACTCCACGAACCCAACTCATCCAATCTTTTTCACCCTCAACAAAAGAAAGAGCCATTTCTGCATACAAAATAGGAATTTCACAGAGGGAAATCTTAACTGCATCTTTTTCTGTACAAACTAGATACGCATCCTTAGTTTGAGAATAAAAATCTTTCATCTCCTGTAAAGAAAAAGTTTCATGATCCCTTCGAAAAAATGTTTTGGTAACGGCATACCCCTCTTCTTTTATTAAAGAAACAAATCGAGAAGGATTAGCTATCGCACAAAAAAGGGTGATAGGAATTTCTTTACCTATCTTCACTTCATTCCCCGATAGGTCTCGAAATCCACACAACTTTGGCCGAACAAAAAGTATCAAGCATTCCGTATATTTTCTAAGTTCTTTCCGAATCCCTTCTCGATCTAATCCTTTTTCCCCTTCATTCACAACCACTACATCAGCATTTTTTAATCGGGATGGACTATCTCGTAACATACCTCTCGGAACAAAATATCCGTTCCCAAAAACAGCTTCTCCTTGCAAAAGGACTATATCGATATCTCGAACCAGTTTCCGATATTGAAATCCATCATCTAAAATAAGAATTTTTCTCTTTCTTTTCTCTGCTTCAATTGCTGAAAATATTCGATCTTTTCCAATAAAAAAGAAAGTTTTGCTATTTTTTTTTGCCAAAAGATACGGTTCATCGCCCATTTCTTTTGAACTTGGAAGAAATTGACTCGGATCGACAAAAAGATGGTGATTTTCGTTTAAAGACTTATAACCTCGAGACAAAATGGCTATTTCTTTTGGGTCAAAAGCCTTTGTTAAAAGATCTACAAAGGGAGTTTTACCCGTTCCCCCAAGAACAATATTTCCTACGGAAATCACAAAAGGGCCTACCTTTTGTGAGGAAAGCAATTTTTTATTATACAAACCATTTTTTACAAAAACCCAAAGACGCCACCCCTGGCTTATCAGCCACAAAATACTGAGTACAAAAGAAAGAGAAACCCCTTTTTCTTTCCTTTGTAGGATCTCTTCCCATATTCTCATGCGAGTAACAGTTCTTTCTCAACCATTTCAATAATAATATGAATAGCCGCCATGTGAGCCTCCTGAATCCGATCCGAAGTGGTAAATCCGGATACCAACCATTCTAAATCACTACGCCCTTTCACTTTTCCACCTTGTTTGCCCAAAAAAGTGACTGTTTTTAATCCCAACTCTTTTGCTTTCTCTATAGCATGAAAAAGGTTCATCGAATTCCCACTCGTCGTTAAAGAAATAAAAATATCCCCGGGTTGTCCCAAAGCTTCTATCGCCCGCTCAAAAACAAAATCAAAACCTGAATCGTTAGCCGTACACGTTAAATGGCCGGGATCAGAAAAGGCAATCGCTGGGAGAGCTTTTCTTTTTCCTCTAAAATACCCTGTCAATTCTTCAGCAAAATGCATAGCGTCACAAAGACTTCCCCCATTGCCCGCAATAAGAATTTTTTTTCCATTACGAAAACAATTAGCAATTTCTTTAGCGGTACTTTCGATAAAGGCAAGACCTTCGGGTTCTTTTAAAGCGTGTATCGCTCGAATTCCATCATCTACAGCTTGTAAAATATGTTTTTTCATATAAGATAGTCCTTTGGAAAAAATAGACTTTTATATTAAAAGAGAAAAGAATTCTTTCGCAAACTATATGAAAAAAACATACAAAATTGCTCTGGTTGGCGCTACTGGGCTTGTCGGCTCAGAACTTAGAAAAGTTTTAGAAAAAAGCTCTCTTTCTATTACTTCACTGCGTGGTTTTGCCTCTTCAAACTCTGTGGGGAAAAGTTTTTCTTTTCGTGATCAAAAAATTACTATAGAACCCTTAGAAAAAAGTCGGTTGGAAGGACAAGATATTTTATTCTTCTGCGCAGGCTCCGCTATTTCTAAAGAGTATATCCCCCTCATTCGATCAAAAAATGCTCTCATTATCGATAGCTCCTCCGCCTACCGCATGCATAAAGATGTCCCGTTAGTGATTCCTGAAATCAATGCCCATGCTATAAAAAACCACAGTGGTTTAATAGCCTCCCCCAATTGCACCACAACTTTAATGCTTATGGCTTTAGCCCCTTTACATAAAACGTTTGGGATACGAAGAATTGTAGCAGCCACCTATCAAGCCGCTAGCGGTGGTGGACAAAAGCTCATCAACAAACTTCTACAAGACACGAAAAACTACCTAACATCTACCCAAACAGAAGATCCCATGCCCTACGGATTCAATCTCTATCTTCACAATTCAGCTCTTCAAACCAGCCGTTATACCGATGAAGAAATCAAAATGCTTACGGAAACTCATAAAATTCTAGAAGACGACACCATCAAAGTCACAGCCATGTGTGTTCGGGTCCCTGTATTACGAGCCCACTCCATAGCTCTAAACGTAGAACTCGGCACATCCTTTTCTCTTAGCGAAATCTATGAGCATCTACAAAAAATGCCCGGATTACAGCTTATGGAAGACTTTACTTCGAATCGCTTTCCAACCCCTTTTGATGTTACAGAAAAAAATGATGTCTATTGTGGAAGGATTCGAAAGGACACGTCAGCAGAAAACCATCTAGAGCTTTGGGTGGTTGGCGATCAGCTTTTGAAGGGAGCCGCTTTAAATGCGGTTCAGATAGCAGAAAGCTTTGCGCTATTAGACAAAGAAACTTTTTAGTAAAGGAATAGAAAAAGTCATCTTTTCTTTTGTCACCGGATGAACAAACTCCAAGTATTTCTGATGTAAAAGCATGCGATCCTCATAAACGGTGCTCCCATATTTCTCATCCCCAATAATCGGATGACCCATGGCTGAAAACTGGGCTCGAATCTGATGATATCTTCCCGTATCCAAACGAATCTCTACCAGGGTTTTGTTCTTTTTTTCTTCTAGAACGGAAAAAAACAATGTCGCCTTTTTTGCTTCCGTATCTTCTTTTGAAGACACAAAAGCTCTATGTTCGCCATGAACCAGATAATGTTCTAAAGTTCCCTCTTTTTGAGAAAAGATCCCCTCTACCCAAGCTTCGTATATCCGAACGATTTTTTTCTCTCTCATCTCTTCTTGGAGTCGAGAAAGAGCTTTACTGGTTCTTGCAAAGAGAACGCAGCCGCTCACAGGTTTATCTAATCGATGGATACAGTGTAAAAAGACATTTCCCGGCTTAGAGAATTTTTCTTTCAGCCATTCTTTACAAAGGTCTTCTAAGTTCTCTTCTCCTGAAGCTATCTTCTGCGTAAGAAGATTTTCTTTTTTTCGAACCACCATGATATGGTTATCGACATATAAAACATCACTATCCAATAACTTCATACAAAAGATCTTTGGCGAAGGACTTCATAGAGAAGAAGTGTGGTGGCTGTAGCTACATTTAAAGAATCGGCGATACCCAGCATGGGAATACGAACTTGCAAAGAAGACTCTTTCATCCATTTTTCAGAAAGCCCATATTGTTCAGTACCTACAACGATCGCTAACGGCTTTTTCATATCTACATGATAATACTCTTTTGCAGCATGGGGTGTCGCTGCTAAAATAGCGATTTTTGCATTATGTAAAAAAGGAAGTAAAAGATCTGTTGTCGTCTCAATCACCGGCATTGTAAAAAGAGTTCCGACACTCGCTCTGACAACGTTAGGGTTAAATACATCAGTACAGGGGTCACAAACGATCACCGCATCCACCTTGACTCCATCTGAAGATCGTAAAATAGAGCCCAAATTTCCCGGCTTTTCGATGCTTTCAGCAATAACTAAAAAAGGATTAGGACTTTTCTGAATGATAGATGATAGATCATCCAAAGATCGTCTGGTAATTTTGGCTACAGCTAAAAGTCCATCCGGACGATCTCGATAGGACATTTTAGAAAAAACAGAAGGAGGACAACGAATAATTTCAGCAAAAGAAGAAATATCTTGGATAAGCTGATTTTCATTAGAACCTAAAAAAAACTCGGGAGCAATAAAAAGTGTTTCGATAGGGACTTTTCCCATAAGCGCTCGAGAAAGTTCTCTATACCCCTCTATCAAAAAAAGATGGGTTTCGTCTCTTTCTTTTCTTTCTCGAAGGCGAACGACTTGTTTAATGATAGGATTGGAATGGCTCGTAATCTCTTTCATTTCCCCTCCCAAATGGCATAACTTCCGGAAGGAAGGGAGAAAGATGAAACAGAAGGAAGAAGCATCTCTCCTATGGAGATTTTTCCTCCAAATGTCTGCTTAAGAAGATGATGAAGAACCGTTGGAGTAAACCCGGGTGTATGACAAGAAAAAGCCACAAAAAGAGGATCTTTTGACAAAAGGCTCTTACACATTTCTAAAAGAGAAATAATATCCTCTTCAATGGTGAAAATCTCGTTATTGGTCCCTCTTCCAAAAGAAGGAGGATCTAAAAGAATCGCATCATACTGAACTTCACGTTTTTTCTCACGAAGCAGAAATTTTTTCACATCGTCTACGATCCAACGAATCGGGGCTTCGGAAAGCCCATTGAGCTTTGCATTTTCTCTTGCCATGGCAACCATAGGTTTGGATGCATCAAGATGGCATACCTTTGCTTTTTCTTGAGCCGCCACAAGAGAGGCTCCTCCGGAATAAGCAAAAAGATTCAAAAAAGAAACATTTGCATTTCTTTCACGAAACTTCCCTCTCATCCACTTCCACAAAAAAGCATGTTCAGGAAAAAAACCTAAATGACCAAAGTCGGTTGGGGTCACATGAAAAAGAACATTTTCTATTTCCACTTGCCAAGAAGATTTTTTACGTGTAAATATCCAGTTGCCCTCTTTTTCTCTAGTAAAAACAGCATCAGCCTCTTTCCACTTTTCCTTACATTGAGGTTCCCAAATAGCCACATTGCAAGGACGATCGATAAGTAGGCCTCCCACTTTTTCGAGCTTCCTACCATGGCCGCTATCAATCAAAGCATAAGTTATTTCATTTTTTTCCATAATAAAGCCAAAGCTATGTGAATAGTAAATAGGGTTATGATTTCCCGATTTCCGGGAAAAGAAAACATGTGAGTCTCAACACCCTTCCCTTTTTCTCCGATTGCAATACAAACAGTTCCTACAGGTTTTTCCAAAGATCCGCCGGTGGGTCCCGCAATGCCAGAAACGGCTATAGAGAAGTCTGAATGGGTTAAAGAAAGAACGCCTTGAGCCATTTCGGAAACCGTTTCCAAGCTTACAGCCCCTTTTTCTTGTAAGGTATTTTTAGACACATGTAAGAGAGATTCTTTCATTTGGTTGGAATAGGCAACTACAGAGCCCATCAAATACTCCGAAGACCCGGGATATCTAGTTAAATGATAAGCAATACCCCCTCCGGAACAAGACTCGGCTAAAGAGAGTGTTTTATGTGTCGCAATGAGTTTGTCATGAACTGCTTTGGCTATGGTTCCATCCTCAGAAGCATAGAGGAAAGAAAAAAACTTCTGTTTACATTTTTCCTTCATGATAAGTAGATTGGGAAAAGCCGATTCCTTTTTTGCGACAAAAGTGATTTCTAAATATCCAAAATGAGGATAAATTCCAATTTTTACATCGGAATCTATAGCTTGTAATTCTTCCAAGAAAGGATTTACCTCTATTTCATTTAGCAGAAAAAGAAAAAGCGTTTCCTGCAGCTTTTTTTTGATAGGCCAATGTTTTTGTAGGTAAGGCAATACAGAAAGAGAGAACATTTTTTCCATTTCTTGAGGAACGCCCGGTAAAACAAAAAGTCTTTTATTTTCTCGGGTTAAAAGGATTCCATTCGCACTACCGACAGTATTAGGTAAAGAGGAAGAATGAAAATCTGTAAGTTGAGCTACGGCAAGGGGTGTACAATCATCTAAAGTGGGGCCGATGCCGCCTGTCGAAATCACAAAGTCAACCCGAGAAAAAGAGGCTTCAAATTCTTTGACGATCTCCTCCGTAGAATCAGAAAGAGTGGTCTGTTTAGAAACACTATACCCGGCTTCTTCTAACTTTTTACTTAAGAAAGCCACGTTCGTATTTAAAACATTACCGGATAAAAGCTCATTTCCTATAGAAAAAATTTCAATTTTCATGAGAAAACTTGGTTTTTTTTGTTTTACAGGATAACAAAAAAAGCCAAACAACGCCAAGGACAATTAAAATATCAGCCAAATTGAAAACAGGATAAGAATATTTCCAAAAAGTAAAATAAAACATATCTATGACATGCCCATAGAAAAAGAAATCCAAGATATTACCAATAGCTCCGGTGATGATCATAAGGATAGGGGCAAATCGGATTTTCTTTTTCTTTTGAAAAAAAAGGTATCCTATCAGAAACGAGACGATAATAATGCGAAGGATGAGCAGATAGGAAGAGTAGGCAGAAAAAGACCCCCATGCAGCTCCTAAATTTTGCACATAGGTTATAACAAAAGAAGTTCCAAAAAAATCTTTCCACACTCCTATTCCACCAAAAGGGTAGTCAGGGTACAAAAAGCTTATTTTAGGAATAAATTTATAAACTCCAAATTTGATACCTATGTCTAAAAGCAGGAAGAAAAAAGCAAGTAAGATCCATCCTCTTTTTTTCACAAGAGTCCTTTTTCGAATTTATCCTGCACATCAACGGTCATAGTGGCGTGTGGGATAGCTTCGAGTCTAGCTTTGGGAATTTCTTTATTTGAAATATCACAAATGCCGTAATTCCCTTCATCGATTTTTTCTAAAGCTCGATCAATTTGTCGAACGAGGGCTATTTCTTTACTAGAGACCTCTAAATTAATGGTTCTTCCGAAATCATCGGTTCCTTCATCCGCTTGATGCTGAGAATATCCTTTCGACTGATCCATATCCTGAACTTCTTCTTTCGTGCTTTTTACAGAGAGAAGAATCTGTTTTTTCATTTCGATCAGTCTTTTTTTATAATTTTCAATTTCATTTTTAGTTAATGGCATGGTTTTCCTTCATATTTTGATACATTTTTTTCTCTTAAGCCATCTTTCGGTGTGATCGAATCGATAGCGCCCATTAAATCCGTAATATCTTTAAAACGTTTATATACACAAGCGAACCGAATATATGCAATAACATCCATTTCTTGAAGGTGTCGCATTACGATATCACCCAGTTCTTGAGCAGGGATTTCTCTTACTTGTTTTGCCATTAAATCGGCAGAAATTTTTGAAACCAGGTAGAGGACTTGATCGTGACTAATGGTAGAATGACGGCAAGCGGCATCTAGTCCTTTGATGAGTTTTTCTTGTTTAAAATCCTCATAAGTTCCATCCCGTTTTTTCACTTGAATGGTCAAGTCGATGGTTTCAAATGTTGTAAATCGGTTACTACATTTCAAGCACTCTCTTCTTCTTTTAATCGCATTCATATCGCTAGCCGTTCTGGAATCTGTTACTTTAGATTCTTCGAAGCTACAAAAAGGACATTTCATAAAAACAACTCCATATATTTTTTTTAAGAGTTACGCTCAAGAACCTGAAAAGACCTTAGCAAAAGGAAAACTTTTTCTCAAAAGTTTTTTTTCTAGAGTCTATAAACGTGTTAAAATAGTAAGTTTTTGGAGAGTTTTTCCTATTTCCCAAGAAGCAGACAAAAAAGACCCGTAACTATAGGTCCTTTTTGGGTCAATTTTAATGCTGTAATCTTCGCCAACGTTCCATTATCAAATTTTTATACTGATCTTGATAGGGTTTCGATAAAAAACTATTGCTAATCAGAAGATTCCACGCTTCAAATGAACGTTCAAATTGCATTAACTCGTCTTTTATGATTATTTCGCCAAGACCTAGTCGATGTATTGCAAAATATTCAATTAAATCAAAGCAGTTAAGATTGCTTTTTTTTCCTCGAATAGGCAAAGCAATCTCTTCTTTACTTTTTAAAACAATTGTTGTGTTTATCAAATCATAAACAGGACTAAACTCTACTTTGTTGTCTCGAGAGATCAAAGTAAAATTTTTCAAATGCATATCCTCATTTCCAACAAGAAAATTGAAAAGAACTAAACGGAATAACTTTTTTTTCTCAATAAACGGAAAAGTACAATGTTTTTCTAAAACGGAGACAACTTTTTCCATGCTGGAATCATATTTAGTATCTCTACTATAACCTAAAAGCTGCGAGAAATCCTCAACCGCAACTTTTTGATTTCGGCCCAAGCGATCAAATCTTTTAACAACATAACTTAACGACCGATCCATATTAAAAATCATTCCATGAAATGGAACCTCTATTCCTACGATTTTTGCTAACTTCATAGTCAAATCCTCATTTTGAGGCAACTCCTCATAAAGATGATGAGGAGGCTTCATAATGTATCTACCACCTGTTTCAACAATCTCAAATAATTCCTTTTTCAAATTGAGCTTGATACTGAGTTTTGGTTGAACACCCTGAATTGATAATTTTGCAGCTAATTCAGTTGCGCGTTGAATTTGCTCTTTGGAGGTAAGAGGAAAATCATGTAATTTTTGTAAATTTCTCGATAAAAGCTTAAGTCCTTTTTTAGAATATTTTTCTACTCCACAATATTCATATGTAATTGGACATCGATTCATTCCACACCCTTGATTGTAACATTTCCAACTAAATCATGACCTACGGCAATGATTTGAGACATAAGATCGTTCCGATCAATTTTACTCTGCTTAAGAAGGGCTTCCAACATAAATCCTTCAGGAAGCAACCCTTCAAAAAAAGGAGGAAATCGATCAAACGCATACACCTGCTTTATGATAGGCATTTCTAAAGATACAGAGCTACCTTTGTAGCCCTCTAAATAAATAAAGCGATAGTGGTGACCCCGAGTTATCTCTTGTAGCTCCCCGGCAAGAACCCCATTGACAAACACTTTAGCTTTCCTCATTCAAAGACTCCTTAAACAAATCCATCAATGGACTATGAAAATCAATTTTAATGTTTAATACGTTAATAACTTTCAAAAGAGAATCTAATTGTATACTGAGTTTTCCCTTTTCAATATCAAAAATCACCGTTTTCCCAAGTCCAGAAAGTTTCGAGAGTTCTGCTTGAGATAGTCCGCTTTTTTTACGATGAAATCGAACCATTTTTCCTAAATTCTTAAAATCAACCATCGTTTATTACCGCCATAACAGTAATAATATATGTTTAAATGTTTTTTTGCTATAAAAATGCACTAAAAAGTTGAATTTTACTGCTTTAGCGGTAAAAAAGACAGGATATTTGTGATTTTTTGAGTATACGAATGCTTCCTACATTTTAATTATCTTAACTTCACGATCCATAATTTTTAAAAATTTAACCAGCATTTGATGCGACAACTCAAAAGTAGCCGTATTTACATTCGGATGAAAACTCACAATGGAAGCTGCGTATACCTCCTCATCCATGAAGAGCTCTACTTCCCGTTTTTCGTCATAAATAATGCCAAACAAGGAAA
>JBAXUO010000219.1:0-2317 GCA_037129625.1 Chlamydiota bacterium | reverse complement strand
AGAGATGTTATTGCTTTTCCAAAAACACAAAAAGGCACATGCCTTCTTTCTGATGCGCCTTCTTATGTTGAAGAAAAGCAACTCAAAGAGGTATATATAAAGATTATAGAAGAAAGTAAAGAGTAGAGGGTAGAGAGTAGAGAGATGGAAAAAAACCAGATTTTTTTGAAGATTTTAAAAATGGTCATAATTCTTTCTCTCTACCCTCTACTTTCTCTTCTCTACTATTTTAAAAAGGAGGTTGTATGAAGTATTTCATAGTATTTTTAGGCTTAATTCTAATGGGCGGGTGTTTAACCAGGACTTATACCACAGAAACACCAAGAGTAGATACAGATATACAGGGTAACCAGGGATATCTTTCAGGAACACCGAAAGAAGAGCCCCAGAAACCGAAAAAATTAAGCAATAATCGCATAAATTCAGTTTTAGAAATAGAACTTGGCGCGCATCCGCGTAAAAAAGCACAAAAACAAGAAGCAGTAAAACCGGTCCAAGAAGAGGCTATTTCTGAAGAAGCAGCCGTGTCCACAGAAGAGATGTCTTCCGCTGAAGCTGTAACATCAGAGAAAAAATACGAAAGCTATACGATTCAGAAAGATGATACTTTACAAAAAATTTCAGAAAAGTTTTACGGAACGACAAAGAAGTGGCAAATGCTTTATGACGAAAATAGAGATGTTTTAAAAAGCCCGAATAGCTTACGACCTGGCAAGACCATAAAGATACCTGTTTTGAATAAGTAATAGTATAAATCCGAAGCACGAAATCCGAAATTCGAAACAAATCCCAAATGGGGAAAAATTCAAATGACAAAAATTGGGCAAATGTTTTGAATTTAGAATTTCTGATTTTGAATTTGTTTCGGATTTCGATATTCGGATTTCGAATTTAATATTGTTGTTGAAATAAATGGAAAAATTAGTAAATATAGACGATTTTTCCAAGATAAAAGAAATATTTGGTGCAGAGGATAGGAATTTGCGCTTGCTTGAAAAGGAATTTAAGGTAAATATTTCATTAAAGTCCCATGGTATTTTAATCAAGGGGCAATCTGCTAAAGTTGAGGAAGCTGCCAATTTTTTAAAAAAGATGTTTGATTTAAGCAGGGAGGGGCTTGTCTTTGACAAAGAAGAGCTTACACAGTATTTAGGAACAAGTAAAACAGATTCTGAATTACCCCAAAGTTTGCCGGCCCATGCTAATCAAAGAGAAAGCATAAGAGTTTTTGCAGCGCACAAAAAATTTGTATTTCCTAAGACGCACGGCCAGGAAGATTACGTAAAGGCTATGCGTGATTATGATATTGTTTTTTCCATAGGCCCTGCCGGAACCGGAAAGACTTATCTGGCTATGGCAATGGCGGTAAATTTCCTTATGGAAAAAAAAGTCGGAAGAATTATACTAACCAGGCCTGCGATTGAGGCGGGTGAGTCTCTTGGTTTCTTGCCGGGAGATTTATCCGAAAAAATGGGGCCGTATCTGCGCCCGCTTTATGACGCGCTTTATGATATGATGCAGGCTGAGATTATTGAGGAGTATATAGAAACCGGAGTAATCGAGGTTGCTCCTTTAGCCTATATGCGCGGCAGGACTCTTAATAATGCGTTTATTATTCTTGATGAGGCGCAGAATTGTACCGCTGAACAGCTAAAGATGTTTATTACAAGATTTGGGTTTGATTCAAAAGCGGTAATAACCGGCGATATTACTCAGACAGATTTACCGGGCGGCAAACCATTAGGTCTAACGGAAGGCATAAATATTTTAAAACGCATCGAGGACATAAAATTTATGTCTTTAGGCAGAAAAGATGTCGTGAGGCATCCTTTAGTTCAAAAAATAATACAAGCATATGAAGATTCATATAGAGAAAAAGCAGATTGACGTTATATTCCAAATTTTTTGGGCGAGCGTTTTCTTTGTTATCGCCGGAGTGGTGTTTTTTGCCTATTCCATAGATATATCGCCGCTTGTGTTTGGATTTTTTCTTCTTTTGTACGCGAAATATTTTAAAAAATTGGAAGTATCCATTTCTGTAACGGATCTTTTTATTCTTGTGGCTTTGGCGATTTTAGTTTCTATACTTACAACAGTAACCTTTCGTATTCCAGGCTACGGCATACCCGCAATTGGATTTGTTATACTGGTTACACTTTTATTTGATAGCTTAGAGTTTTCTTTTCTTTTTTCGCTTTTCTTTTTTTCTCTTGGCGCAAGTATCGAAGGAGGAAATCTTACCGTAGGAACTAGTCTTTTTGTCGGCTCACTAAGCGCGGCGCTATTGTCTTACCGGGTTAGAAGGAGATTTGAAGTA
>JBAXUO010000218.1:0-2321 GCA_037129625.1 Chlamydiota bacterium | reverse complement strand
AGGATTGGTAGTAGAATCTTTAGGAGAAAATTTTGAAATCAGATCAAATTCATCGGTATCGGCTACAACTGTGGTCATTTTTTTTAATTGAGATAGTTGATCCATAAGCCTCCTTAAAAGAAATAATCCATAATTTTTTCGGTTGTACTTCCGTCGTGAAGGAAGTATTCGAAGCTTTGAGAGAAATTAGAGGGTTCTAGCACAATTTCATCTCCGTGGCATTCGATAGTGATTTTTTTGTTGTTTTTAAGAGCATTGATGAGAAGCTCTGTGGTTTCTTGATCTAAGGTAATCCTTTTATTTCCCTTTCCTTTTTTTTCGTATTCTACATTATCGATGGAGACGAAAATGGAAGTTTCCTCTTTTTTACAAGTGGACTTAGGAGAATAGAGGACAAGGTAAGAGTAGATGGTGTTTTGAATGCGTAAGAATTCCAGGTTGAAAGAAGTCGCGAAATTTTTGGTGTAAGAGAGTTTTGCAGAACGAAAAGATGGTTCGCTGGCTTTCATATGATCATATTGCCATTTACCTCTGGAAGAGCAGGAGATGCAAATAAGGAGAGAAAATATCAGGATGGTTTTCTTCATTAGTGACTATGGGAGTGGGTGTGAGAGTGGTTGTGAGAGTGATCATGCAGAACGACAAGGGTAATGACGGCGATGGCAGACATAGAGGCGGCGAAGAGCCAGCCTTGCCACTGCTTATTTTTGCTTAAGGATGCTGAATTTGCGGCAGCTTCGCCCACATATTGTGTTTCAGCCATGAGAGGAGAGAAAACTGTTGTAAAAAATAGAAATCCACAAATAATTCGTTTCATTATAAACACCAAATTTTGACGTGTTTATTGTAGTGAAGCGGATCTATTTTTGGGAAGCTAGAAAATCTTCCATGAGTTTTTTTAATACCAAAATTTTCCAATATGATCCAAGAGAGGAATGGTTTTTTGAAAGAAAAGCATCGAAAGAGTCGCAAATTTTTTTGCCTTTTTTTGACAGCTCTTTATTCTTTTCTTCTTTCAGGAGCCAGTTCAAGCATTCGTTATATTTTTTTTTCAAGCGTTCTTTTTCTTCCGGTTTAGTGATGGGGTCGAAAAGATCTTTAGTGAATTGAATGGAACGAAAGACTTCTAAAAATATTTTGTAAAATTGTAACTGTTCTTCTTGGATTACGGAGCCGGATATAACGTAAGCGGTGTGGTTGTCGTGAACAAAAAGAAATTGAAGAATGGTGATATTTCCATACACATTTTTGGATTGAATTTTTAAAAGGCGCCCGTTTCCGATGGGGGTGGAAAGAGTGCCAAGATCTAGAATATCTTGGGTTTTATCGGAAACATAGAGCTCTTTTACGGCATTGACATAGTTTTCTAAAGAAAGGTTATTGAGAGATTCGGATGCAAAATTTAAAGAGGGGCGGAAGTCTTTGGAACCTTTTCCTACAAATCCTGCATGTACATGTTTAGTGAGTTTTGACGGATCGGCATATTCCCAGTCTTTGGGAGGGGTGAATAAAAAGGTTTCTGCATTAAGAATGGAAAGAAAAAATAGAGATAAAACAAAGAAAATTCGCATACGAATCTTAATGGGTATGGGTTCCTGAAGATGTTTTAGCTAAAGTACATGCGACTATGATTCCGGCAACCATAAGAACGCCGCAAATAACCATGGAGGCTGCGACGGCGTTGAAGGTGCTTTCTTTGGCTGCGGCGCCTACTTTATGGTTGATTTCTTTATCTTTGGCAAAGCTGGGGCTGGAGATGCTGGAAAGTAAAAGAAAAAAAATAACGATTTTTTTTAACATACACTACCTTTTATGGTGATGATCTTTACATATTGCCACAGTGACACCAATACCGACAATTACTAAAAAACTTAAACTAAAACAAGTCCACGCCATCGGTCTAGAAGCAGTTTTTTTTCCTTCAGAAGCGGCAACACCCGGAGATGTAGTGGGTTCTATAGAATAAGTGGCTACGTGGATAAATAAAAAAAGTATCCAGAGCCACTTCATGATAACTGATTAATGTACGTGTGCAGAAGAATCTGAGGTGTTGGTAGCTACTATGATAGCAACAGTGGCAACCACAGCAACGATACCTAACCCAAGTCCCCAAGCGGCGACTTTTGAAGTCTCAGCTCCGGAGACTGCAGCACTTCCTGTCGATTCTTCAGCATAGCCTGAGAGGCTGCTAAAGCAGAGCATGGAAAATGCTAAAATACCTACAATCTTTTTTTTCATAAAAGCTCCTTAATTTAAGGCTTTAATCATAGGGTATCTATAATTTTAATATTTTTCCAATAAAAAGTATTTTTTTTATATCA
>JBAXUO010000217.1:0-2329 GCA_037129625.1 Chlamydiota bacterium | reverse complement strand
CCTATGGACGCAGTGAAATCCCTTTTACAAAGAGCTATAAAAGAAGAAAGGTTGTGATGCTACTTTCGGGCTATAAGGTTTGTTCTCCCCAGGAGATGTCGAGAGTCGAGTCTCTTTTTCTTTCTAAGGGATTTCTTGAAGAAGACCTTATGAAAAAAGCCGGGATAGAAGTGGCTAAGTCTGCTATGCATTTCATCAAAGAGCATGGTCTTTCTCATCGAGTGGTTCTTTTAATAGGCAAAGGAAAAAATGGTGGCGATGCCTATGCAGCGGGCGAGTTTCTTTTGAAAAATCAGTTTTCTGTGATTGCTTTTCATCTTTTTCCCTCCGAAGAAACAAACCCTTTATGCTCATTATTTTGTGATCGTTTTCAAAAAAAAGGGGGAGAAGTTGTTTTCCTTACCTCGGAAAAAGAACTTGTTTTATCTAAAAATTCCTTGATGATTGATGGTCTTTTTGGTACCGGATTTCATGGGAAGTTAGAAGGGCTTCCTTTGGCTATTGTGAAAAAGGTAAACCAATCTTCTGTATTTGTTTTATCTATTGATATTCCTTCAGGAGTGGATGGAGAGAGTGGAAAAGTACTAACGGATGCTATTCATGCAACGAAAACCCTTTTTTTAACCCTGCCTAAAACAGGATTTTTTTTAGAACAGGGTTGGAATTATGTAGGGGAATTGGAAGGCGCTTCTATCGGATATCCCGAGGCATTTGTACAAGAAATTAAGGAAGATGGTTTTCTTTTGGATCGAAAAAAAATAGGAACTTTACTTCCTCCTGTTATTCGTATTCGTCATAAATATGAAGCCGGTTATGTACTTGGGGTCGGCGGTAGTATGAAAGGAGCTTTGGCTTTGGCCGGGTATGCAGCTTTGCGTGCCGGATGCGGAATCGTGAGGCTTTTTTCTTCGACTGAGAGCAAAAGGGGTCCTTTAGAATTAATTTGGGATACTTTGGATCTTGCAAAAATTTTGGAAGAGATGAAGAGAGCTTCTGTTTTGTTTATAGGTCCTGGAATGGGAAGAGATAAAGACAAAAAAGAGTTGTTTTTTTCACTTATGCAAAAAAGAACGGTTCCCATGGTTTTGGATGCGGATGCTTTATTTTTTCTATCCACAGAAGATATTGAGCTTAGTAGCGATATAATATTAACTCCCCATCGAATGGAGATGCTGCGTCTACTAGGAGTAAAAGAAAATATCGAAGACAAAAAGCTGATGGCAATGACTCAAGAATATGTAGAGAGAAAAGGGTGTATTCTGGTTCTTAAAGGGGCGGTAAATTGGATCTTTCAAAAGCAAATAAAACCTTTTCTTGTGGTCGGTGGAGATCCGGGTATGGCTACGGCCGGCTCTGGAGATGTATTAACTGGTGTTATTGCTTCCTTCGTTGCCCAGGGGCTATCTTCTTTGGATGGGGCTCTTGTGGGAACTTCTATTCATTCCCTTTCCGGAGAAATGGCAGCGAAGAAAAAGAGTTCTTATTCTTTGATCGCATCTGACTTGATAGAAACGCTTCCTGATGTGTTTTTTTCGCTTCGTGATAAGTGAAAAGTTTTTTTTATTAAGATTTTTTTGATATAGTAATTTATTCAACTATTTCGAGGTAAAATGAGAAAAGTTTGGTTGTCTTTTTTTCTTTGTGTCGCTTCATACGGTTATGGAGAAGAAAAAAAAGAATTCCTTCAAGGAGAAATTCCTTCGAATAACGAAATAGGTGAGTTTTCAGCAGCTCAGATTAGTTTGCCCAAAGATCAGATGGATATTTTTGCAAAGGCAAGTTTTTTGTATTGGGTTGTTAGAAATAATAATGATGAGTATGTCTTGTCTACCGATAGATCCGATTTTACAATCGGACATTTGAGTGAGAAACGCTATGAGCCGTCTTTTCATTGGAGGCCTGGTGTGCAAGTGGCTTTGGGGTGTAATTTGAATCATAAATGGAATATGAATGTAGAGTGGACTTATATAAATGGAAGAGCCAGTGGAAAGGCTCATGCGCCTATCGGTGGATCTTTGGCAACCCCAGAATCAAATTCAGGTAGATCTCTTGGAGATAGTGTGGATTCCGCCAATAACCATATTCGAACCCAATATCAAACTTTTGATTGGTTAGTTTCAAGACCCTATTACTTAGATAAGAGACTTATTATGAATCCTTTTTTCGGATTTCGTGGGGCTTTTATGAAAACTGTCAATCGTTCGAAATATAACAACATTTATATAACTTATATTGGAGATCCGGGAGTTATCACAACTACTTTTGGGGAGTGGAGAAAAGATCATTTAGTTAGCAAGACTTGGGGGATTGGTCTTCGAGCCGGAACCTC
>JBAXUO010000216.1:0-2356 GCA_037129625.1 Chlamydiota bacterium | reverse complement strand
GAATTACCACCAAAGGTGGCTCCTGCGCTTAACAATGCAGCGCTTACGAAGCCTCTGGAATTTGATTTTACGGGATGTTTTTAAGGCCAGAAGAATCAAAGCGCTTGGATGAACCTTATGTTGGAATAAGGTAAAGTTAATACAGCACTTGCGCACAGAGTAGATGGATGTCTTTTTTTAGCTCTTTTCTCTTAGTGCAAAGAGCAAGCTCTTTTTGTAACATCGTAAGCGTCGTCTCTAACCCGTCTTCCCCAAAGAATTTTAAAATTTTTGTCAAAAATTCTTCTACAGAAACGATTTCTTGTAATCCGGCAGTGTAGAAAAAGAAAAAATCACCCACTTCTACTTTTCCATTCCATTGAGTAAAAGAAATTAACTTTTTGTTCCTTGAGGACCAAAGATAAGGAGTTGTGAAATTCTTCTCTTGAAAATGAAGCCCGTGCGATTCCTTGTCTATCGATAGATGCGCAAAGGAAAACTCTTCTTCAAAGGTCGCAAAGCGGTTTTCTTTAAAAAGCTTATATTCAGTCAATAAATGATACATTCCCTGAAAGCCGTCTTCTTGGGCTTCTACAAGATAGAGATGTAGGGGGTTTTCTTCCGAAATATCTAAAAGAAGCCCACGAGGTGTTGAGGAATATAGCGAGATCACTTGCAGGGCTAAAAAATCACTCGTGCATTCATCGATTACTTTTTGCAGCATGTGACTTTGTAAAAGAGTCGCACATTCATGCTCACCATACATTTTTTCACGCATCAGCGAGTTCTCTTTTAAACGATTGAGATTTTCATGAAGACATTCGCTAAGAGTATTTAATGTGTTGGATAAATCGGAAATTTCTTTAGGACCTTTTACATGAATGCTTTCTCCATATTGTCCCGCTGCAATCGATAAAGCGGAATTATTTAGCCTTTGGACCGGAAGGGCAATCTTGGTAGATAGAAAAAAGAGAAGAAGGGTTAAAAGAAAAATAATACCAAGTATACCAAAAACCATTAGGGGAAGAGGACTCTTTAGTTTTTTGTCTGTCTCCACTTCGGCAACTAAAATAGCCTGAATTATTCCATCGCGTTGGTAGGGAAAAAGACCTGTCATTTTTCCGTTAGAAGAAACAATTTGTAGCTCAGTTACCGAAGGGTGTTTGGAGGGAGCTTCCAGATAAAGATCCAAGAGTTGTAATTTTTGTTTTAAAGAAGCTAGGTTCTTTTCGATAGATGAAAGAGTTTCTCCTTGAGTGCAACTATGAAGTGTGGCTTGTAACTTGCTTTCATAGCCTTCGACTATTTCATGATGCCATCGAAAGAAAAAAATGGAGGTGATCAGCAGAATCGATCCAATAGTAGGGGGAAGTAGATAAAGAAGGAGTTTAGAACGTATCAACATCTATTATTCCGAAGGTTTTAAAAAACGATTATGTATATTTTTTGCATAGTTTTGTAATAACGATAGAGCTACGGAGGGACATTCCGTAAGAATAGTCAAAAGACTGGTAGGCGGCAGAGTTAAGAAAAGTGTCTTTGTTGTACAGATCGCTAAGTATTTTCTTGGCAGTTCACTGAGTAAAGACTCTTCCCCAAAAAAATCTTCCGAGGCAAGTTTAAAAATCGGTTTTTCTCTAGCATCAAAAATTTGAACGCCACCGGATACGATAAAATACATCCGGGTAGCTCTTTGATTGATTTCAAAAACAGACTCATTTGCATCATAAATGTCCTGAGGCATTTTTTCTGCAATAGCAAGGAGTAAATCCAAGTCTAACTCTCTAAATAGCGAGGTTTTTTTTAAAAAAAAGGCTTTTTCTATCAAACTTAATTGTTTCATTTTTCTAATAACTCATAAGCAAAATGGTGAAAAAGATGTTCACTGGTTTTAATTTGTTCCTTTAAGGATTGTTGCCAGTTGGGCATCTGAAACTTTGTTTTTAAATGAGCGACAACAGCTTTTTCAAAAAGAGAGGGAGAATTTTCTAGCTTATTTAAAAGCTCAAGAAGAGATAGTCTTGATTTTCCTTCTTGGTATTCCATACAAAGCTCAAGCTTGTCTTCTAGAGGAATATCATCGAGTAAAGAACAGATCTGGTTAAAAATTTTGGGGTTGCTATTTCTTTCTAGGGTTTCCATGGCATCCGCATGGGATTTGGTATTGGGGTAGTGAAGAGTATGGACTAATAAATCGGAGTCTTCAATCGAACCGGAGGCTCCAAGTAAATGAACAATGAAGTCGATGACAGATTGAAAGCCGGTGACGAGAGCATTTTTTAAAATATTTAAATCATATAGCGGATAATGATCTTGGATAGTATGAGCGTAGAAAAAATAAAAATGGGCCTTTTCGATTTCTTTTTCGATAATTTCT
>JBAXUO010000215.1:0-2362 GCA_037129625.1 Chlamydiota bacterium | reverse complement strand
GATCGATTCATGATTTTAGCAGAGATGGGCTCCCCTTCCGGTGGACGAAATCTTTGTAACATAGCAGTCAAACGGGGAGATGTAAAAAGTCTAAGAAGAGAATCTTCGAAGGAGACAAAAAACTTGGAGGATCCTGGGTCTCCCAGTCGTCCGGATCGGCCTCGGAGCTGACGATCTATCCTTCTAGAGTGATGTCTTGTAGTCCCCATAACATAAAGACCCCCTGATTGAGCGACCTCTTTTGATAATTTGATGTCGGTGCCACGTCCTGCCATGTTGGTTGCAAGGGTTATAGCCCCTTTCTTTCCGGCATCTGAAATGATCTCGGCTTCTTTTTCATGGTGTTTTGCGTTTAAGATGGCATGAGGAAGCTTGGCTTGTTTTAGAATTCGAGAGAGTTTTTCTGAAACTTCTACAGATTCGGTACCGATTAGAATAGGCCGTCCCTTTTCATGGGTCTTTCGGATTTCTTCCAAAATAGCAGCATATTTTTCTCTTTCGGTCATATAGATTTCGTCATCATAGTCCATTCGTTTGCAATGGCAGTAGGTGGGTATCTCTAATACATCAAGTTTATAAATTTCTTTAAATTCATTAGCTTCGGTGATGGCAGTACCGGTCATTCCAGCCAATTTTTCATACATACGAAAATAGTTTTGTAATGTGATGGTCGCATAGGTTTGTGTTTCTTGCTGAATAGTCACCGATTCTTTGGCTTCGAGGGCTTGATGCAAACCATCGGAAAAACGTCTTCCGGGCTGTGGTCTACCGGTATTTTCATCGATGATAATGATTTTATTTTCCTGCACAATGTAATCAACGTCTTTTTCCATCAAGAGGTGAGCACGAAAGAGCTGTCGTAAATTATGAGCTCTTTCTTTTCGAAGAGCATCGGCCTCACAAATCTTAATTTTCCTTTCCATCTTGTCAAGTTCGCTAAGAGCTGTGTCGGAGTCTATTTTGGCATATTCGTCCCCAAGATCGTACATGATGAAGTCGCTAGACCCAATAGGTTGGTTATGAATTTCAGCCCAAGCATGGATCCCTTTATCGGTTAATTCATATTCATTGGCCCTTTCGTCGACGATGATGTAAAGATTAGAGAGGGCTTCCGCTTTTTCTTCTTTATTCTGTTCGGAGAAATAATAGGTTTCCCATGTATCCAAGAGAGCTCTTAAATCGGGGTCTTCTTTTACTCTTTTTAAGACTTTGTTCTGAGGAGTACCTTTATTGACCAGCCACAGTTTTTTGAAGGCAATATCTTCTTTTTCTTGTTCTTCTTTCGAAAGTTTCTTTTTAGGCCCTTCATTAAAGTGTCCAATGGATTCGATAAATTTTCTTGCATCAGATGCATAGAGATTGCAAATATCCCTTTGCATGCGGACTAACTGTGCCACACCATCTTTTAGAGTGTCGTACATTTGTCGGTTGGATGCAGAGGGCCCTGATATGATAAGAGGGGTTCTGGCTTCATCAATTAAGATGGAATCGATTTCATCAACGATGCCGAAATAAAAAGGTTTTCTCTGACATTGTTCTTCTTTGGACGTCGCTATGGAATTATCTCGTAGGTAATCAAATCCGAACTCAGAAGCTGTTCCGTAGACAATATCGGCCTCATAGACATTCTTTCTTTCATGGGAGTGGACGTCATTGGTTAAATAAGCCACTCGAATTTGCAGTTTTTGAAAGATAGAACCCATCCATGAGCAGTCTCTTTTAGCGAGATAATCATTTACGGTAACAAGGTGGACAGGTTTTCCGGTTAATGCGTTGAGGTAGAGGGGTAAGGAAGCTGTGAGAGTTTTTCCTTCTCCGGTTTGCATTTCGGAGATGGCTCCGTAATGCATGGCGATAGCTCCAATGAGCTGAACATCATAGGGAATCATATCCCACTTTTGTCGATATCCGGAGACATCTACTTCGCTGCCGCAGAGTCTTCGACAAGCATTTTTGACGACAGCATAGGCTTCAGGGAGGAGGAGATCGACAGATTCTCCATTTGCGATTCTTTCTTTAAATTCTATTGTTTTTTGAGCGAGTTCTTCATCGGTAAGTGGTTGGTATTTGACTTCCCATTCATTAATAAGAGGAACGAGTTTAGCATATTTTTTTACAAGACGGTCATGGGCTGTGCCAAAGAATTTTTTTAGAAAACCAAACATATAAATACATACCGGTAGGTGTTTTATGGAATTTTACTATATTACGAGATTCCATTCAAGGAATGGGAGCTATTTTTTTAATGTAAGGAGAGGCTGTAGGCATATTTTTTTTATATATAATTAGATTTTTTGATTTTAAAAAGTTTAGATTACAATTTGAGTTTAACGGAATTTCTTTTGGAACATTTGCTTTGTAA
>JBAXUO010000214.1:0-2366 GCA_037129625.1 Chlamydiota bacterium | reverse complement strand
CAACTCTCGACATAGCGTATCCCGGAGATATTATCGGAGTGATTAACCCCTCTTTATTTGCTATAGGAGACACTCTATCCATCACAGGCGGCTTTAATTTCAAAGCGCTCCCTCAATTTCAGCCTGAAAATTTCGCAAGACTACAACCCAAAGATGTAGGAAAAAGAAAAGCCTTTGATAAAGGGATAGTACAACTTGTCGACGAAGGGGCCATTCAATTATTGCACTCCTATAATCAAGAAAAAGATTTGATTTTTGCAGCTGTCGGCAAGCTACAATTTGAAGTGATGCAATATCGATTAGAAGATGAATATGGAGTCGAAACGATCCTTACTCTTTTACCTTATCAATGCAGCGCTTGGCTTTTAGGAGACCCAAACACCTTTTCCAAATCGACAACTGCAATTCTTGTACAAGATAGAAAAGACCGACTGATGGTATTATTTAGCAGTGTGTGGGACAAGCAATACAACATTAAGCAAAATCCCCATCACCAACTGGTAGACGTTCTATTTTAGAGGTATGTTTCCATGAAAAATTATACTGAAGACTGTTTTCATCTTGGTGTAAAAGCGTTGATTCCTAATCGTAACGGCAAGCTTCTTGTCTTACAAATGAATCCAAAGAAATTTAAAGACACCCAAAAATCGTATTGGGACCTTCCCGGGGGACGAATTCAAAAAAACGAATCCTTAGAAGAGGCGCTCAAAAGAGAGGTTTACGAAGAAACGGGTCTACAAAATGTGATTCCCAAAGAATTTCTTCTCATGACCCTCTCATCCAAGAGAATTTTTCTTGAAAGTGGAGATGTAGGACTTATTTATGCGACCTATCTGTGTGAAGCAATAGATGAGAGTCCTATCCATGTAAGTGTCGAGCATGTTCATTTTGATTGGTTAGAACCTAAAAAGGTTGCTAACCTACTGACAAGCTATCCGGAAGCTCTAAGAGAGAAGATCAACTGTCTTTTGTTGTAAATAGAAAACTCAAACCACTTCTTCTACGTTAAGCAAAACCCCCATCACCAACTGGTAGCTGTTCTATTTTAGAGGTATATTTCCATGACAAACCTAGAACTAAAAAAAGTAGAGAATTGGTATTCCAGAGGCAGTGAATTTGAATAAAATAAAAACTATTTTTTAGCCTCGAGTAACTCAAGTAGTCGTTTTTTTATAGGTGGCAGCTCGTGTTTCACCACTTGCCATGCAAGAACAAGATCCACATCAAAATATTCATGAATCAAAATATCCCTCATTCCAGCCATCTGCTTCCATGGAATTTCGGGATGTTGAGCTCTAAATGATAAAGGAAGGTTTTTGACAGCTTCGCCTATAATTTCGAGACGTCGAATCACCGCATCCTGCAAAGCACGATTTTTAATAAACTCACTTTTCACTGCACCTTTCGAATACTCTTCAATAAGCA
The DNA here is from genome assembly GCA_037129625.1 of Chlamydiota bacterium. GTDB lineage: Bacteria > Chlamydiota > Chlamydiia > Chlamydiales > SM23-39 > JBAXUO01. The sequence continues at coordinate 941 of JBAXUO010000214.1, read as the reverse complement.
CAATAGAGTCTTTGATATGTTCCAAAAAAATTTTAGGATCTTTTTTCACAAGATCACCACCTGCTCTGTAAGAATCTGATCCCGAATCCTCCAATAAATAGAACTGTAAGTAACCACATCAACTTTACGACTCAGTGTTTTTTCCAAATCAGATTTTAAATCTACCAAATCGAAAAGAGATTTATCTTTTCCTAGATATTCAATCAAAATATCTACGTCGCTTTTTGCTTTTGCATCTCCCCTTGCAAATGAACCAAAGATAGCGGCTCGTTTTACGGCGTGCTTTTTTAAAACAGGAAGTACTTTCTTTTTAATCCAAGCAAGAGTGATGGTTGTATTTTTAGCCATAGTAATAACCCTATAGCTTTATCTTAAAAAATTATATCGTTTTCTGCACGCGTTTTTATAAATTCCTCACGAGAAAACAGCGAAATCTTTAGTTTCTCTGATGTATCGTGCCTTTTTACCCTTGGTTTTCAATGTATTTCCTTACAGTCTCTTCTAAAGACTTGTCCTATTGTTGAAACGAAATATCTATGTGCCTTGGATAGAAAAAGAAAACTCAAACCACTTCTTCCACGTTCCATTCTTCTTGAAGAATTCTTTGAGACTCAAACATCTCTTCGGATCTCGTTTCTTTTTTCTCAAAAGTTTTCGCAATACGTAAAGCGACAGAAGCCAGTAGAAATCCAGCCAAGACATCAATAAAATAATGATAGCGCAGATAAATCGTAGAGACCCATATAAGAACGCAAAGGGGCCAATAACGCTTAAATCTCCAATGAGTATGAGAGCGGTCAAAAAAAAGTATGTAAGAAGAAACAGAACAATGCAAGCTGGGGAAAACGTCACATTGATTGGAAGCTAAAGGGACAAGAAAATGATTCAGCTGAGTAAAAAGAGCTCCATCGAGAAGTGAAATCTTAAATTGATCGGCCATG
>JBAXUO010000213.1:0-2366 GCA_037129625.1 Chlamydiota bacterium | reverse complement strand
TCTTTCTTTTTGTCCTTTACCGGTAAAATATATGGGAATATTTTTTTGAGAAAGTTTTTGGATTAACGCTTTCCATTTCTCTTCCGGCCACATGCGTAAAGAAAAGCCACTGGAAGGGTGGATTACAATATAGTTCTTGTCCGTTGGTAGGGATATATTTGTGACGGGATTTCGAAAGGGAAGGAAAGGAACTAATGTTTGTTTTTCTATGGGGAAAAGGATCTGTAATAGATCGACATAATAAGAGCTGACGTATTCTCTGCGATTTTTCCAATCAAGTGGGTGAGTGAGTAATGGGCCAAAGCCTCCGCTCGTAAAACCAATTCTCATTGGGATTTTCGCTCTCCATAAAATATCGATCGTATTGGGAAAATAGTAGTACAGATCTATCGCAATATCATATTTTTCTTTTCTTATTTCTGTAAGAGCCTTGTTTCTTGTTTTGAGATAGAGAAAAAACTTTTTCCATAAAGGAAGTGGGGAGCGATTGATTTTCCAGTGATCTATCGTATGAATCCCATCTACTAATGGATGATTTTGCACTACACAAGCCGATGCACTCGCAACCAAAAACCCAATCTTAGAATCGGGAAAAGCTTTTTTTATGTGGGGAAGAACTGAGGTAGCGATAACCACATCCCCTATATGAGCAATATTACTTAAGAGGATTTTTTTCTTTCCTTCTAAAGAGATTTTTTTGGGGGAGAAAAGTTTTACATAGACAGAAAGAAAAAAGTCGATAAGGGTTAGAACAAAAAGGGCTTTTTTATTTTGAAGTAGATATTTCTTCACTTTATCAACACTCTAATTCTTGGGATTTTTTAGTTAATTTTTCCCGTATTTTTCGACTTTTTTCCTTAGATTTTTCTTTATATTTGTTTAAATTTTCAAATAAAATCCGTCTATGCCTTCCCACTTTATGAAAAGGAATTTTTCCTTCTTCTAAAAGCCGAATCAAATAGGGACGAGAGACGTTCAATACATTCGCAGCTGCCTGCGTTGTAAGTTCAGCGTGAATAGGAACAAGTGTGACAGCATTTCCTTGAGCTATATAAACAAGTGTACGAAAAATAAAATCAACGATAGGTGGAGAAAGTAAAAACTCAATAATTTCTTTATCTTTAGCTCTTTTTAGAGAGAATTGAATATCCTTTTTCCCTTCTTGCGACAGAAAAGAACTCATCTGAGTTAAAGCCTTTTCGGCCAAGGTAATATCGTGATGCTTTGGCATCACAGGACTCGATTTTCTAAGAGAAGTACCCATATATAGCCTCCTTTGCTCCGAACCCAAGCATGACAATTATTCGAAATAATCGCAACTATAAATTATTTAGAGCCATTCCCACTGAAGCCTCGTTCGGACACACTCTCAAGCATTCCCATTGGTTTCCTATTCAGATTGTCTTTCATATAAAGACAGTTACAACCTAAACCGTCTTCCCAAGAAAGACAATCTTAATCGTAACGTCGTAACTATCTTAAAAACAGGTGATTATACGTGTTTCGGTTGTTGTTTATGCAATCTAAAGTCATTTTTTTCATCTAATGTCTTCCTTTTAACTTTGCCTAAATCGATAATGATCGACAAAAAAAAACGCCTCCGATATTCTTAAAAATAATTATGCAATATGAATAGAGGTTCCGCTATGACTTCAAATGAATGGTTCGCAGTCAATGATATTTGCGAGTATCTCAAGGTTTCTAATGAAACAATTTATAGTTGGATTGAGAAAAGCGACATGCCGGCACACCGAGTGGGTCGACGATGGATGTTCAAGCAGGTGGAAGTTGACGAATGGGTACGGTCAGGAAGAGCTGCAGACAAGGCTTATAGTAGTAAACTCTAAAAAAAGGCTAATATATGGATCTTAAAGAACTGAAGCAAATCGTTGCAAGAGGAGAAGATAGTCACCACCAGTTCAAAGAGGATTTCACAAATGGAGATCAGCTTGCTGCGGAGATGGTAGCTTTTTCTAACGCGGAAGGTGGTCGTATTTTTGTTGGAGTTGATAAAGCGGGTGACATTAAGGGAATCTTTCCCAAGGACATCGAACGCCTCAACCAACTTATTAGTAACACCGCAAGCCAGCATGTTCGAAGCCCGATCACAGTACACACAGAGAATATTTCTACTGAAACAGAAAAGATTATTATCGTTCTTTCTATTCCTAAAGGTATAGATAAGCCGTACTTCGATAAACGGCGAATCAATTCCAACGAAGAATTGCGTCGCTTATTCCAAAGCTGTGATCAAATTCATGCTGATGAGCTCCCGACAAAAGGCAGTCTAGATGTCCTGGATAAAAGTCGATTAAAACGCTTTGTAGAGAAAAACTATAATCATCCTCTGCCGGAAAGCCCTGCGG
>JBAXUO010000212.1:0-2374 GCA_037129625.1 Chlamydiota bacterium | reverse complement strand
ACGCTCGAATAAAATGATGTCTTTTACTTGCAAAAGCTGCCGAACATCACGCTCAACATAAGTTGGAAGATAACTACTGTAAGCATTAGAGACGGGTAAATCTTCTTTGTAAATTTTTGGATATCCACCTTTGAGAATAATATTTTCTAAAGAATCGTCTATCTTAGCATTGCGTATCTCTTGCAAGCAGAGAGGGAAAAGTCGCAATATAGAAGTCCTTCCAGCTAAAGATTGTGATACAGCAGAATGTAGCTCTGCTTGATGACTCCCAGTTAAGATAAACATTCCTTTTTTATCAACTTTATCAACTCGTACTTGGATATATGACAAAAGATTTGGAGTTCTTTGAACCTCATCTAAGATCGCCCCATTTGGATAAGTTTCCATAAAACTTTTTGGATCCAATGTTGCCAAAGATCGATTGTCAGAATCTTCCATGTTTACATAGGGCTTATTTGGAAAAGCTGCTTGGACAAGCGTTGTTTTTCCCGATTGGCGAGGACCAACCAAAGTGACAACAGGGTATTTAGTTGCAAGTTGTTGTATGTGAGCGGTTAACAATCTTTTGAACATATTCTTCCGTTTTTTATAAGGTTCAACCTTAGATTATCATAACTACAGATTATTGCAAAACGAAAGAAGCATAGTTGCTATCCTTTATCGCCTCGATAAAGAAACATTAGCTCTTTCTTGGAAAGCTCTTTAATCATACTCAGAAAACAAATACTTTTTGCGAAGAATGACAAATTCTTCTTTTTGTTTTTTATTCCACTTCATTAGATGCCAACAAGGATATTTTTCCTTCATTAAAATCTCATAAACCTTTTCTGTCCCATTGGCTTTGCAAAAAAGTTCTTTTTGAGGCTCTTTCAAAAGCTTTAACCTTTCTCCAAATTCTTTGGGATACAAACTCTTTAAAAGGCCTAAAATAACATACTGTACTGCCACAGGTTGATAGATCTTTGTGTCATTCAACACAATGAGAGCTCCATGACAGTCTTCTCCTTTATAAGCTCCATAAAAAGGACGATAATGAAAAGGAACAAAAGATACGCCGGGAAGCTTTTGTTGGTTTAACTGTTCTGCAAAAAATTTAGCATCAATCCATGGCGCTCCCACAACTTTAAAAGGAAGCGTATAGCCAATGCCAATATTCAAAATATTTAACTCTCCTAAAATTCCGGTCATAGGATAAAAAAAGACCGTCTCCGCTTCAGGAATATGAGGACTCGGAGGAACCCAAGTTAACCCGGTATCCGAAAAGCTCATCCACCTTTTCCAATGTTTCATCGGAACCACTCGAAGATCACAAGAAATTTTATATTCTTCATTAAAAAATTTTGCTAATTCTCCTATCGTCATCCCATGACAATAAGGAATATTGATATACCCAATAAATGATCTCCATTTTTTTTCTAACATAGGACCGTCAACAACAAGACCATTGATCGGATTGGGACGATCAAAAACAACAACAGGGATTTTTTTCTTCGCCGCTTCTTCCATCACAAAAAACAGAGTATTAATGTAGGTATAGGATCGAGTTCCGATCTCTTGAATATCAAAAAATAACACATCAATATTTTTTAACATCTCTTCTGTCGGTCTTCGGGTTTTCCCATATAAGCTATAGATCGGTATGCCTTCTTTTGTTAAAGAATTCATAATGCCTTCGTCGGCATGATAAGCTCCGGTAAATCCATGCTCAGGAGAAAAAATCGCAACAAGAGAAAAGTTTTTATTTTTTTTACACAGTTCCATCGTCGGTTGTAAATCACGATCAACGCCCGTTTGATTGGTAATAAGACCAACCTTTTTATCTTTCCATTGAAGATCATGCTTTTCTGTAAAAAAAACATCGACACCAAGCTCAATTTTTTCACTTCCAAAAACAAAAAATGTCCAACAGAAAAATAGAGAGAAAAAACGTATCATGAAAAATCCTTTTTGCTTTAGAATTTCTTAGAAAGAGTTTTCTGTAAAGTCTATTTTGTGTTATAGATTTTTCGCAAACAAACTTTTAAAGAAATTTATGCAAAAAAAAGCCCTATCCTATATCGAACAAGCCAGAAACCTTCTGTATTCGATACAAGAACAGCCTCAATCTGATGAAGAAAGAGAAAAACTCTCACTCGAACTTGCCTCTCTTATCCTCCAAGCTGCGCAAAATCTCCTTCCTCTTTCTGAGGGTGTAAGAGCTGCTAAGTTAACAAAATTTCTTGTCAATCCGGAAAGTCGTGCTTTTATTTTAGGCCTTATCGATCTCTCTTTTCGAAGCTCTTCAGAAGAAAAAACAGCCGAAACAATTTTACACTTACTAGAACAAACCGGACTGCCCTCAATCTTTACAAAACTTCGCCGACTTAACCTTCTC
>JBAXUO010000211.1:0-2375 GCA_037129625.1 Chlamydiota bacterium | reverse complement strand
GTAGCAACAAATTGCGTTGCATACCCTTCTTCAAAGTCCCTCATAAATGAGGCATAACCCCTTCGATAATTATAACCATCCAGCATCAAAGCAAGAAAAATCCATGTGAGGGGGAAAAAATAGTCAGGAAAAAACCAGGTAAACAAAAATGTAATAATGCCGAGCAACATGGAGTAAAAAGTGTAGTTTTTTACATGAAAAGACTTCATCCTTATTTCTCCAAGAATGGCCCTGATGAATTCTTTTGTGACATATATGGCAGGAATTACGGTTCCATATGCGAGAAAATACCCGGTATATCTGTAAAACATTTTATCCGGGAGATTAACATAAAACCAGTTCTGCAACCGTATGTTGATAATTTCAAAAAGACACCAGAAACCACAGGAAGTAACGATGAGGAAAGGAAGGCGCCTGTTCAGGATCAGGAACCTTTTTGTCTTCATTGCCAGAGTTGCATCGATGAAAAATATGTAAGACCACCATGCGGTGAGATAGAAGTAATATAAAAATGGCTCTATTTTGTGGAAGAGCACATAATACCCCGCTAAATGAAGAAGAAAAGAAAAGATAATCAGCGATACACATTGCCGGGCGGCAACCATAAAACACCCTGTATTATTAAGGATTATGGTCTAATTATAACACAGAAAAGAACTTTTGGTTTCAGGAGTTGTTAGTAGTTTTTTCAGAAGCTTTTGTTGTATCAGTACTTTCCTCAGATGTTTTTTTTACCCTTACAGCCCCTATAAATGTCCTGCCATAAAAATCGGATGAAAGCGAATCGATCTTAACACCAAGCCTGTTATGTCCCGAGGATGAGTGGATAAAATGATCTTCTCCGATATAGATACCAACATGTGTGGGGTATTTTATATATCTTTTTGTTTTGAAGAAAACGAGGTCTCCAATGACAAGATCGTCTTTTGTGATTTTTTCGCCTACGTTAAACTGTTCCCGCGCACTCCTTGGAAGCGGAACATCAAATATGTCATAGATCTTTTTTACATAGGCGGAACAGTCCAGACCTTTGACGCTCTCCCCTCCATACCTGTATGGCGCTCCTATGAAACTCTTTGCCACCTTTACCAGCATGTATTTTTCATCATTACTTTTCCATGGTTTAATGGATTTGCCGGCAAGGGTTACAAACTCATCGTCTTTATCTTCAATGATCTTGGGAATAAGTATAACTTTTCCGGGTTTAAACTTTTTATCTGTTATGTTATTTGCTTCCAGGATATCTTCTTTGTCGATGTTGAACTTCGCGGCGATTTTGTCGATGGTATCGCCCTTTTTTGCCTTGTATTCGATAAACTCGCCATCATCCTCCGTGATAACGACCTCAACCGGCTGGGTATTTTTCACTTCTTTTCTTGTTTTTGTCGTTGATTTTGTTTTTGTCGTTGCCTTTGTTGTCCCTGTAGCCACTGTTGAGTCGCTCTTTATAGTGATTTGCTGGCCGATGCTCAGTTTGTTTGTTTTTAAATTGTTCTGGCTCTTCAGCTTATCCACAGAAACCTGATATTTTTTTGCGATGCTGTAAAGGTTTTCACCTGGTTTCACCTTATGGGTTACCGCGGCGGAGAATGCGAGGCCATATGTGATTGTAATTATAAAGGTAGCTACGATTATGGTCAGGATAGATTTTTTCATTTAAGAGTGTATACACCTTTTATCAGAATGGTTAAATATGTGTCAAGAAGTTTTTTTGGTAAAACAGATGACAAATGTCTCAATGTGTTGCAAACCGCAGTTTTGCGAACGATATATTTTTATTGATTTTGCAATCTTCTTTATTTTATATTCATTTGTGAAAATTATAACAAATCAAAACTGTTAGGAGGCATATAATGGAAATCATCGGGAGAGAAATCTTCTGGAATGTAAAAGAAACCGGTGCCCAATGGATCAGCTACGCGTTCATGATCATTACCTTTATTATTTTGTTTATTGGTCTGAAGAAACGGTATGCAATGTGGAAGCTTGCTAAAGGTAAGTGCGCTCCTTTTAATTTTTCAGAAAGACTCGGCGAAAGGATAGCGTATTTTATCGCTAATGGTATTTTTCATAAGTCTATACTTCGCGAATCTTTTCCAGGATGGATGCACTTTTTACTCTTCTGGGGATTCTTGATACTTACGATAGGAACAGGTTTAGTTGCAATTCAGGCTGACTTTACCGACCTTTTCTTTAATGTGAAATTTTTGAAAGGGAATTTTTATCTTGTCTTTTCGTTTTTGCTTGACCTTGCAGGATTAATGGCTGTTATCGGCGTTCTTATGGCTATGTGGAGAAGATACATAGAGAAGCCGGCAAGGCTCGACAACAAACCGGATGACGGCATTGTGCTGGTATGGATACTTGTGGTTCTT
>JBAXUO010000210.1:0-2405 GCA_037129625.1 Chlamydiota bacterium | reverse complement strand
CTACCGTCATCATGGGGTCTTTAAATATTTGTTCCCATTTTGAAAACGGAAGGTTACTCGTCATTAATATGCTGGTTCTTTCGTAGCATTCAGAGATCAGCGTAAATAAAACTTCCATCTCTTCTTTGGTCTGTTGGGTATACCCAATGTCGTCAATGATCAACCCTTGGTAGCCCATTAATTTTTTGAAAGCCTTTGGCAACTGTAAATTTTTCTTCGCTAATAAGAGCTCTTGCAAAAGCCGTGAGCATGGAACAAATTGGATTTTCATGTCATATTTGCGAATAAGTTCTTGCCCTATGGCTTGGAGCAAATGAGTCTTTCCGCTCCCGGGACTTCCAAAAATAAGCAGGTTTTCCTTTTGACGAATAAAATCTCCCGTCAACAAGCCTTGGACTTGGCAGGCTAATTTTGGTGGTAACCTTTTCAGTTCAAAAGCTTCAATAGTTTTGGAAAGAGAAATTTTAGATTCTTCCAGTCTTCGATCTATTCGCTTAATACGCCTGTGTTCCTGTTCTTGCTCCACAAGCCAAAATAGATATTTTTCATAGGGCACCGACTCTAAGGTGGCTCGTTCGGCTAGAGATTTATAGATCCCTTTCATCGTGGGAAGTTTAAGTGCTTTTAAGCCGGATTCAATCTGGGTTTTCATACAATTCCTCTTAAGCCAAAAGCTTCATCTAAAGTTTTTAAATCAGGAAGGAAAACTTGAACGTCTGTGATATCAGGAATCTTTTCCTGTCCAACAAGAGCTTTGAGATCTTCGAGCTTTATAGCGCCTTCCTGCTTCAGAAGAAAAGCCAAACTCTGTTGCACTCTCTCGAGACCGTTTTGAACAGACATTTCAAGAATCTCTAAATAAATTTTTGTTGCATGCAATGGATCATTTTGAGAGAGATTCTCATAAGCAAACTTAAATGTCGTTGTTGGAAAAAGACTGTCTCGATACCGGTAGTTTATGAAAGCTCCGGGTTTCCTTTTAAGGCTTCCTATAATATGGCGGTAATCTATCTGATGCTTGTTATTTCCTCGAAGCCTTTCCGTACTCAACAAATGTTTTTGTGCGTACCAAACCTCGATCTTGTTGTCATATATCCTTACTTCAACCTCTTCTCCAATAAGACGGCTGGGGACTGAATAAGCGCAGTTTCGGATACGAATAGTACTGCAGGAACTTACTCGAACTTTCTCAATGCTATAATCGACGAAGGGCATATCGGGAAGAGTCTTTAGAGCTTTGGATTCTTCATCGACTTTTTCTTGGCGAGTAGCATTCAGTTTGTAAAAGAATTTGTGTAGAAAAGCTTCATACTCGCTTTGATTAGAAAAGTTGCGGCTTCCCCTAAGCATAAGAGCTTGGTCTAGTGCTTTTTTGAATCGATAGTGCCTTTGTTCGATGTCACCATTTTCGTTGGGGCTGCTAGGCTGTGTATGCCTCCCTTTCATTCCAAAAGCCTCCAGAATTTCTTGATAACGAGCTTTGAAAGTTCCGGCATTGTGGAAGTTATTGACTGCTGCTGTCAGGTTGTCGGTCAAATGATATTTCGTAGATCCCCCTAATCTCAACAGGCATTCTTTAATGCCGGATCTGAGGCTTTCTAGAGACTCACTAAAACAGATTCTGCCCCATTCCCAATTGGAATAAGTAAGAACAAAGTGATACATAAGATGGTCAAAGGGTTGATTGCCAAGCGTTACTTTAAGGCTATTCATGGTGGTAAAATCTGAAGAGCTCAACTCTCCGGGAAAATGCTCTTGAGCAAACATCACTTCTTTGGAAGGCCCTTTCTCAGCTCTCAGCCTTTTAAGATATCTTTGGAGAGATCGCAAGTGGCCTTTCTGAAGTTTGTTTGGATATCTCTCTATCAGAAAATCCAAAAGTGCTTTAGCTTCCAAAGAGGGATGAATGCGAAACATTTCATCAATTTCATTCCGCAGCTCTTCAAAGGGATTCTGGCGGGTAGTCCAGTTCCTTTGAGGCGACTGTTGTGCGGGTTGTTTCAAATATTTTATTACTGAGTCTTTTGAGCGGCCGATTTCTTGGGCTATATCGGCTATAGTTTTTCCTTTTTTTCTCATTTTAAAAATCCTGCTTACATCGGTTCGGTATAACATTAGCCTCCATTCTAAAGAGGCATTTATAGCCTCTGAGGCTACCAGTTTGCCGACTAATTGTAATTGTCGTCACGGTCGACTTTTAATTGTCGTCGCAGTCGATTTCTAATTGTCGCCCATCAGTCTATCGATATCAAGATCCAGAAGTCATCAAAAAAATCTGCTCGTCTCGATATGAAATCATTCAAGAAGAAATAAAAAAAATTGACCCAGCTCTTGAAATCGCGTTTATTCCACGTACTCTTTATGAATTAATTTTTATCGAACAATGCATCCAGGAAGATTTAGAA
>JBAXUO010000021.1:0-13389 GCA_037129625.1 Chlamydiota bacterium | reverse complement strand
ATTTAATAAAGGTTAAATAACCTACAGTCGAAAGATCTAAAACAAAATCCCCGCCCCAATGATTTGTTTGTGTTCTATATCCAATCCCAAATGAAGGCACTAGGAAAGGGATAGGACCGACACCAATATTTCCATAGAATAAGGTTTCTTTTGTGTCAGAGCTTTCTGAAGAAGATGGCTCGGCATACAGGCTAGAAAGGCCACTAAAACAACAAAGAGCGCAGCACAATAGTTTTTTCATGAAATTTTACAATGGTCAATTTAAAAATATTTTATCAGTAGTGGCCAATTGAGCCAATCAAAAATCTTTCTTCCAATGAAATAGTTTTTACAACGGTTTCCTTTTGACAATCCTTTGGATTTTTTTTATGATCCACATAAATTTTTAAGAAGTTGGTCTCTTATGATGTCTCCGGAAGAAATTCAAAAGCTATATGCTCAAATGGCTAGTAATTATGAAAAAAGAGTCTCTCAAGAAAAGGATTATGTCGCTTTTGAAAGAGTTCCCAAATGGATTGTAAAGACCTTGCATTCTATGGAAAAACCAATAAAAGTTCTAGATTTAGGATGTGGAACCGGACTTAGTTCTGTCGAGTTTTTTAAAAGCGGTTATCATGTAACCGGTATCGATATTACACAGGAAATGATCAATGAGGCTAAAAAACTCCCATTTGAAAGACTTTTGTGCCATAGTATTGAGGGCCTTTTACCTTTTGATGATAAAGAGTTCGATGTAACGGTACTGCTCGGTGTGATGGAATTTGTCATGCATCCAAAGGTTTTATTTCGGGAAGTGAAAAGAATTCTCAAGAGTAAGGGGCTTTTTGGACTTACAGTCCCTGTCAAATTACCTCAAGATGTAGAAAAGAAACTCCATATTTTTTCTTATGCCAAAAGGGATATTGAGACAATATTTAATATCTGTGGCTTTTCTATTATTTTCGAAGAAGAGATCCCCGGGTTTATCTCAGAGGGGGAAACTGTCAAATATTATGCATATATCCTTCAGCCTTTTTGATTGCATTTCTTTGGCTTTTTTTATATCCTTATAGGACTTCAACAAAGGGGATTTTTATGAGAAAATATTTGTGGAGTTTGTTTATAGCTTTTGCATCATTGTCAAATCTTATAGCCAAGGAGCCAGGTGTGTCTAAAGAAGCTACGATCGTATGCCTAGAAACCAATCAAGGCACTATTGAAATCAAATTATTTCCGAATGTAGCCCCTAAGGCTTGTGAAAATTTTATCGCCTTAGTAAAACAGCATTATTATGATGGTATTATTTTTCATAGAGTCATCAAAGACTTTATGGTTCAAACCGGAGATCCTACCGGAACCGGAGCCGGAGGAAAGTCTTCTTTTGGAAAACCTTTTCAAGATGAAGTAAAAGCGGATGTAGCCTTTACAAAAGTGGGTATTGTTGCTATGGCCAATGCAGGTCCCGGCACCAATGGAAGTCAGTTTTTTATTACTACTGCCAAAACCCCATGGCTTAATATGCACCATACTATTTTTGGTGAAGTTGTCAAAGGGTATGATGTAGTACAGAAAATCGAAAGCTCACGTGTGGACTTTTCCGATAAACCGGTAGAAGTTCAAAAAATCATCAAGGCTTATATCAAAGAATCTAAGCCTAAATAAGGTCATTTCGGCGATTACTACATCCGTTTAATCGCCGCTTTGTTTTTTCTTCTGATCTAGCATTTCATAACGAATATATAGTTGTTCAATTTGAGTTTCAAAGATACCTACAGCGGAGCAGATTTCTTGTAGTTTCTTTGAATCTTTGGTTATTTCATCGTTTTCCAGTAAATGATTGAGAGCTTTGACTTCAGCTTCGAGCTTGGCGATTTTCTCTTCTACTTGCTCGTATTCTTTCTTTTCTTTATAGGAGAGTTTCGTAGCCGGAAGGGTAGATATGTCTGTATCCTTTTTCTCTTTTACTTTGGGTTTTGCATCTTTAGTTATCATGCTGGATTCCCATTGAGAATAATCGGGATACAATTGAGTGTCTTCTAAGTTGCCCAACGGTAAAAAAAGATTACAGATTCGGTGCAGCATGCATCGATCATGTGTGATGAGGACCACAGCTCCGGGAAAATCCAGCAAGCTTTCTTCTAGGGTCTCTAAAGTAGGAATGTCGAGATCGTTGGTAGGCTCGTCTAAAAGAAGTACATCGGCAGGTTGTAGCATTAAATGGGCAATAGCAATCCGAGCTCTTTCTCCGCCGGAGAGTTTAGAAATAGGCAAATCTAATAGATCGGGTGAAAAAAGAAATCTTTTGCACCAACCATTTATATGAATTTCCCGTCCACGAAAGTTCACATGATCACCATAAGGCACAAGAGCTTTTCTTAGGGATAAGGTGAGGGGCAGTTGTATGCGGTGTTGATCAAAATAGACAGTTTGAAGACCTTCAGCTGTTTTGATACTTCCCAGATCTGGATCTATTTCTGAGGCCAATAATTTAAGTAGTGTGGTTTTTCCTGATCCGTTAGGACCAATAAGTCCAAGTCTTGTCCCGGGAGATAGGGTGAAATCGAGATGTTGAAATAAAGTTTTTTCTCCTAATTTTTTAGATAGATTTTTAGCAACAATGAGTTTTCTAGTGACTCTTTCGGTTGCAGAAAAATCAAGTGAAGTTGTTTTTTGGCGGTTTCTTTTTTTGATATCGGAAAATTCTTCGAGAAGCTCGTGTGCTTCATCTATTCTAGCTTGGGATTTTGTGGTGCGCGCTTTGGCATTTTGTCGTAACCAATGGGTTTCTCGACGAGCTTTGGAGGCAATCGATCTCTCTTGATGGAGCTGGCCTTGGAGAAATTCTTCTTTTTTTTCTAGGAAGTTATCGTAAGTACCGTCAATGGAAAACATCCCTTCAGGATAAGTGGGATTTAATTCAAATATTCTGTTCGTTGTGTTTTGTAAAAAATATCTATCGTGGCTAACAATTAAGAAGGTTAGATTGGCTTTTTTTAAAAAATTTTCTAAAAAGAGTATTCCTTCGAGATCTAGATGGTTGGTGGGTTCATCGAGCAGAAGGAGATCGGGGGAGAGTATTAATTCTTTTGCGATGGACAACCTTTTTTTCCATCCGCCGGAGAGGAGATTTGCAGTGGGCTCTGATTCGGTAAATCCCATTTTACTCATCCAAGTTTCAGCGAGGACTTCTTTTTCATAATCGGGGATATCAAAGTCTTCTAAGGTTGCGATCAATATTTCTTTGATGGGCAGTGGGGGAAATTCGCAAGCTTGTGGAACATATCCAATCTTTAACCCTTTTTTGAAGGAGAGGGTGCCGCTATCGGGTTTTTCTTTTCCGGTAAGGATATTTAGAAGGGTAGATTTTCCGGAGCCGTTGGGTCCTATGAGACCTAATTGATCCGAGGAAAACAGGCTAAAGGAGAGGTCTTGGAATAATGGTTTGGAACCAAATGATTTGCTAATCGATTGGCAGTTAAAAAGTAGAGTCATAATTTTTTACATTGTGTTTTTTGTTATAATGATAGGGCTTTTTTTCTTTTAGGACTAGACCGATTGAGAAAGAAAGCTTGATTACGTATGTTAAGCTTTATTTTAATTTTTAAATGCTATTGAAAAAAAAGTGAAGGTAACTATAAACTTATTAAGAAATTTATTGTAAAGGAGACATTGATGACTGTTTTAACAGAATACACTTCATTTGTAACAGAATTTGCCAATAATAATTTTCAATCTAATGATTCTTTTTTTCGAAGGCAACCTGAAGATTTGTTTCAAATTTCAGTTCTAAATCCAATCGGTTCCAAAATACCAGTACCGCTATTTGAAAGGTTTTCTGTAATTTCTAGAGTGCAATCAGAGCCCTATTTTTCTCTTTTTCAAATGCAACCGGATATTTTTTTGGGTTTTCCTATTTCCTATAATGAACAGCTTGATTTGGAAAGAGTTTCTGTATTCCCCAGTCTAGACCATACATCTTCTTTTTTAAGTCCTGCTTTTACAAGAGTCGGAGAAAATATTTTTGATATTTCAGAAATCAAAAGAATCCAATCCTGCCCACCTGTCTTTGCGCCAAAAAGCTAAAAAATTCAGGCAAAACGGCTGGATAGCCATAGGTTATTTCTTTTGAGCAAAGGCAAATTGTTTAAGTATGCCTATGTATAGAGCGTCGGCTATAGAAAGGGCTTGATCTAATATTCGATCAAAGGTGTTTACATCCTCTTTCCAATTTTTATCCATTCGATGGTTTAGCTCTTCTGAAGTCAGGTCTAAATGCTTTTTAAGCAGGTATAAAAAATCTTTTTTTTCGAATTTCGGATTTGCATTATTCAGGAAATTTGCGATTTTTTCAGCATTTTCATTTCCTTTCATATTGGCTTTTTTTAGGGCGTCCGATTGATGAGCTATGGCCGCTTGGACCATTTGGATTGTAAGGCGGATGTGCTCTTTGAGAAGAGCTGTTAGCGAATCTGCTGTTTCTTTTCCATAATATGAAATCAACACATTTCCAAGGTCTTCTTGATTTTTTAAAAGACGCTCGGTGGCAGCTTCAGTATCCGGGGTGTTAGCTACAGAAGCTATGATAAATTGTCGAGTCCAAATCACATGATCGGCCCAAAGCTTTCGTAACATGAGATGGAGATCTCTATATTTCTTTATTTGTTGGCGCATTTTTTGATCTATTTTCGTGTTCGTTTTGTTTTTTTCTATAGGGGTTTGTTGCTCGCTGTATCCGAAGGAAGAACTCAAAATACAAAAAGAAAGAATAAAAGGTAAAATTTTCATCAAGCCTCTCCATGTTGCTCATTATCTGATAGTCTTTTTGCTCATTTCTAGGCTAGAAAAAAAATTTAAAAACGGATGCTTAGAGATTCTTTGATTGTTTGGAAAAATGCCCAGGATAGGACTCGAACCTACATACCTTTCGGCACCAGAACCTAAATCTGGCGTGTCTACCAATTTCACCACCTGGGCGGAGTGAAAAACTACTTTAGAGCTTTTTTTTCTTTTCGTCAAATATTTAGAAAAAGCCTCTTTTTATTTTTGGGCGTCTGGTTCATAAATAGGCAACGCTTCAAAACCGACTTCTCTAACACCAAAAATAAGTTTTGCTATCGGCTCCCATGGGGCTTTGCGATCGATATAGAGAAGTACTTTTGTTTTGCTTTTATCTTCGGGCAGGAGTTTTAGAGCGTATTCATGTAAAAGTTCTTTTTGAATTTTCACGACATTTTCCATCTGATAGTCATGGATTTCCGTGATCCATTTATAATCACCTTTTTCAGAAACACTGAGATTGATTTTATGCACTTCATCTTGATATACCGATTGGGCATTGCCTTCTTTTTTCAACTGGGCAAGATCCAAGTTGGTGTCAAATAAAATGACCCTGGTAATCGCCAGGGTGATGAAAAAAGCAAGGAGAACAAAGAGAAAATCGATCATAGGGGTGAGATTGAGAGTGATCGGTTTTTGCCAATGTTCTTCAGGTATTAGATTCATGATTTTTCCCCTTTTTTTGGAGTGTCGATTAGGGTACTTAAGAGGACAACTTCATTTTCTAGGGCATTTAACGTTTGGAATAGACGATGTTTTAAGGTCGTATAGAAGACAACGGCGGTGATAGCAACAATAAGACCGGCGACGGTTGATCCTAAAGAAAGACCGAGTCCATCGAAGATGCAAGAGAGGGTTTCTGCCGATCGATTAATATCATAAAAGGCATAGAACATACCAAGAACGGTACCTAAAAGCCCTAACATTGGGGCGACCAAGATAACATCGTTTAGTAGAGCGACTCTTTGCCAAAATACAGCGGTAGCTCTTTTTCCTTCGGCTTTTATAGATTCCACCATAAATTCCGTTCCATGGTGTCTGGCTCCCAGTCCGGCGCTGACCATGCGAGTTAAAAGAGTTTTTTGTTTTTCACAATATGCGTGAGCTGCCTGATAATCTTTTTTAGACAAAAGGTCTCGTAAATCTCGAATCATATCCGGTGTGAGCACATCTTTTTTTCGTAGGGAGAAGAGGGTATAAGCCCATAGAGAAAAGGCGCCAATGGATAATAGTAATAGGGATGAGTAAATGATGGGAGCAGCCGAAAATACTTCTTTGAGGTTCATTGATTTGGGAGAAAAGACAGTGGTGATGGCTTTTCCTTTGGTATTAGCTGAAGGATTTGCGATTAGAGGGCTAGCAAGTAGAAGCCCGAAAAGGCTAAGAACGATAAAAATACTCTTTTTTTTCATTTTTTTTCACTCCATATGGTAATCTTAAACTCCAAAATACTGATAAGATGTTTAACTGTTAAGAAAAAATTTTTGTGTGTACTGATGGAATTTGAAAATTTAGGGATCCCGCCATGGAAGGAAAGGTTTCCTTTTTTAATTGATAGATTGTTATGTGTTCCGACATTTTATGACGATCACAAGAAGAGTGGGATTATTTTTTTAGAGAGTTTTTTTGAAAAACGAAACCCTATTGTTGTGGAATATTGTAGTGGAAATGGGGAGTGGATAGTAAACAGGGCGAAATTATTTCCTGAATATAACTGGATTGCGGTAGAGAAAAGAATCGATCGGGTGAAAAAGATTTGGAAAAAGGGAAAAAACCTACCCAACCTTTTTATTGTTCTAGCGGAAGCGGATACGTTTAATCGTTATTATGTGCCTGATGGGCTTATTTCGGAGGCGTATATAAATTTTCCAGATCCATGGCCTAAGAAAAAACATGCGAAACATCGGATTATCCAAGAGGATTTTTTAATGGAACTTTCTAGGGTTATGCAAAAGGGCTCGAAGGTGTTATTTGTGACAGATGATAAGGATTCTGTTGGAAGGGTAAGCGAGACTTTTTTATCTTTGCCTATGTGGGAGAGTTGTTTTCCTGATCCATATTTTGTGACAGAGTGGTCCAATTATGGGAGTTCTTATTTTGATTCCCTTTGGCGCCTAAATGGACGGACGATACACTACATGCAATTTCAAAATCTTGCAAAGCTTTCGCCTGTCAGTTGTCCATCTTAATTATTTGATGAGGTCTTTGAAGAAGTAGACAATGGCGGCGGATAGGGCTAGAGAGCCGATTTCCTTTATGGTTCGATACGCGATTCTTTGGATAGTTTGTATTCTTCTTCTTTTGGCTTCTTGATGGAATCTTTTTTGGATAGCCGGACTTTGGGACGTGGCAAAAGAGAGGGGTAGATCGATGTTACGGTTACAATCGATATGGGTTAAGGATTTTCCTAAATATCGAAAGGTAGGGGGAAGTTGTGGAATGTTGTCGAAATAAAGGTGTTCTAAATGGGGTTGTAAGAATGGGATATGAAAGATGTAATTAAAGGGACTTATTTTTTTCATGGAATCTAATAATATGAAAGTTCTGTTTGGTTGGGTGGCTAACAATGATAGAGATGCGGCGGAACCACTACAGTCTGTGATTTTTAACCAGAATAAGATAAGTAAACTATGCATTGTTAGATCAAGATAGGGGTTTGAAAAAACTGCAATAAAGTTGAGAACCCAAGATCTTGAATCTAGAGATGGATTTGATGGATCGAATGCTATTCGGAGTGTTTCATATGGATTTGATGCATCGTTTGCTATTAGGTATCTTTCTTCAAGAATGTGATATGGGGCGTTGTCATCTAATAGTTCAAGCATACGGGTTTTAGGAAAAACATTTAGAATTAAAGTCTTGTTAAAAGATCCCAATTTATGAAAAGCTTCGACTATGGTGATATACGGAAAACCGGTTGGAATACGTTTTTGAATGTAGGTCAATAAATTATCCAATGTTTTATTAGCTTCAAATTCAGGATCTCCTTTTTTATATTTCTGTGAGGCATATACTTTGTAGTCTTGAGTTATACCATAAAGTAGGGATAGGAATAGGGGTTGGTTTTGTTCTACAAGAGAGGATAAGGCGGGATCAAAAAGACTACTAAGGTTAGGCTTAGAAATTTCTAAATTGTGAAAAAAAGGTTCTAGTGGAGTCAGTTGAGTTAGAGTGCATAAAAAATCGTGGAGTTCTTGTGCAAGTGAGACGAGTTCAGGGGGATTCCATGCTGATAGTGTCTTCATAATCTCAGAGGTTTGCTCCGAGACCTCTTCTGGAATCACAATCCCTGCTGGGCTGTTAGTAGTAAAGTGATCATAATTTTTTTTCACATTATGAAGAAAGCATTCGAGGGGGAGGGGATCTTTTGTTGATATTATTTTAGGCAGCATGGAACAAAGTTTTATGAAGGCAGAATCAATAATCAAAGTGCTATTTTCAAAGCCTATCCAGGTATTAAAACGGTCAATGGATTGTAATAAGTTGGTAAAATATTCTCTTGTATAGTAGTGAGCGTGGGGTTTATCTATTTCAAGGATTTCATTAGAGAGATTTATTCCGCATTCCCTTCTTTTTGGCTGAATTTGGAGTTCTCTTTCAAGTAGGGAGACTTGAGCTCTTATCGATGGAAATTTCCCTGGAAAAGCTTTTTGGTAGGCGATTTGGGTTTCTTTTAAAAATTCTTGAAAGGGTAAATCTCTATCTTCAGGTCTGATGTTTGCATAGGGATCGTTAGAAAGGGGTGAAGAAGTAATAGTTTCAACGTTTTCTTTTGATAAGGCGAGGGATTGTTTACAAGAGGAGAGGTATTGTGTAAGCATATTGTCGATTTGATTTTTGAATTTGTGGCAGGTTCCTTGAATTGCTCCGATATGTTCAGGGGGAACGAATTGAAAAATATAATGGGTAAGATCTTCTGGAAGTTGGGTTAGAAAAGGTTGGCTGTAGGGGATAGATGATGGGGCAGAAGCTATTGGATTTTGGCTTATTGGGAGACACTGGGAGAGAAGTTCATTGATTTTGGTTTTGAGGAATTCTATTTGGGGTCTGATTCCGGAGGAACCTGAGCTTGGAGTCGGGAGCTGAAGTATTTGTTGTAAAAGGTTCTGGGCTTTTGATCTGAGGGAAGTTGGGTCACCAAAGGAAATCTCTTGATCCAATTGGTTGATTTCTTGAAGTAAATGAAGTTCGGAGGGGGTGAATTCATCAACAATGTGGAGGGGGAGTCTGGATGAGATAGGGGTGACCATAATAATAATTCCTTTTTTTTTAATTTATTTCAAAATTAATATAAATAGAATGTCGTTTTATTGAATAATTGTAAATTAGTAGAATTTATTTTTTTGCGTATTAATAACTTTAAAAGTGGGTTGGAGATGCATATGTTGGTATATCATAGGGTTATGTTTGATGCGAAAATTTACGAATCTACTCTTAAACTGAGAATGAACGGACGATTCACTACGCGCAATTTCAAAATCTTGCAAAATTTCCTCCTGTCAGTAGCCTATCTTAAGTAAGATTCTACTTAGGTTTTTGAGGAACAACAGTGGGCTAGTTCGTTAAAGCTGTTAAATTTCAATTTAAAGCGGTGCTCTTTTGCCCATATTTGAATCATGTGGTCTGCTTCGTCTATATTCAATAAGTTCTCTTGAATCATAAGGAGAATTAGATCTTGGGTTCGGAGGATGCGATTTGGCAAAAGTAGAAAGGAGGCTTTTTTGATCGCTTGATTATCATCAATGGTCAAGTAGTAGTTTTGATGTACGGCAAATGCTATCGCAGCGCATTCCCCGGCGCCTAATTGTCCGCTTTTACTCAATTCTTCAAATATCTTGAGCTCTTCAGATGAATTAACGCTTACTTTTGTAAGAATCTTTTGATCTAATGCAGATTTCAAAAGAGCCTGTTGATTTGGGTAGTAGGTGGTGATTTCATCTACCACGTGATCAGTGATGAAAAAGAAATGGGAACAATTTTGGAGAAGGTCAATGCGTTTAATTTTCAGAAAATTGATAAGAACTGAAGTATCGCAAGAAGTATTGTTATTCATTCATGTCGGCGAGTTCTAGAATTTTTTGAGGAGGCAAGTTAAGAAGTTTACTTAGTTCGATAACACGCCCTCGAGAGATTTTTTCTTGTCTATAAGCCTCGATAACTAAACGAGAAATATAGGTTCTCAATTCTCTTTGTAATGAGAGTTTTTTGTCGATTTGTTCTGAATCTTCATGATCTAAAAGACGAAGATAGTTTCTTCCTTGGTTTTCTTTATCAAGAAGCTCTTCACGCTCTCTATGAGATAAATATTGCAAGGTGTGAAGGCGGTAAACTGCGGATGGATAACTTACACCAAAGCGGTAAGCAATAAACGCTACATCTTGGGGAGAGAGTTTTTGATTTTTAGCGATCTTGCGCTCTTCGTTTTCGATTATTCCTTGAGTCGAAACGTCGAAAATAGAGAAAGAGGTTCTGCTGGTAAGCCCTTTGTTAAGCGAATATAGAATTTCCGCAATTCCTTCTTCAGGCATTAGAAAAGCTGCAGCAAAGGAATTAGCTCGTTTTTCAAGTAAATCGGAAGAATTCAGGGTGTCTGAAATAAGGACTTGATGTTTTGCATCGAAAAGGGCGTGAGCATATTCATGAGCATATGAAAATCTTTGCCGTGCGCTTCCGTGGTCGGCATTTATAAGGATTACCATTCCAATGGATGAATGATAGAGAAAAAGTCCTGACATCTCGGGGAGTAAGTGGGTGGCTGCACACCAAACTCCTTGGGAGGTAAGTAATTCAACAATATCGTGAATAGGAATGTTGCCCATTCCGAGCCTTCGCCTCTCTTCCTTTGCAGCTTGTTCACCTTGTTTAATCGCTTCTAAAGGGGTGCTAGGATGATCAAAAGGAGAAAAAAGCACATGTTGTCTAGAGGGTTGCTCTAATAATCTTTCTAAAGAGATGCCCTCTTTACAAAGATGGACACATCGGGATATTTCTTCTTGAATTACAGGGTCTTTTTCCAAACATGGAGACATTCTATGCAAGGTGATGAGGGGGTCTTCGTCTGCTGAGTCGTTCTTGAGAAAATCGCCGATAGAAATGTTAAATAGCTCGGCTAGTTTTGTGAGCTCTAGGGTTGAAGGGGCTCTTTCCCCGGATTCAATTCGAGTCATTGCTTTTTGGGGAAGGCCTAAGCTTTTTTCTATCTTTTCTTGGGTTAAGCCTCTCTTTTTTCTTTCTTCTTGGATTTTTTTAGCTAATTCTTTTCTATCCATAGTGCCTTGTTTGGAATAAGTTCTTTCTAATTTTAGTGTACTTTATCTTTGCATTTATGACAATAAAAGTGCGAAATACGCACAATCTCTAAAGAAAAAATTAGTAGGTTATGATATTCAAGTCTTTATCAGTAAATGAGTTAACGCTTAATTTATTGATAGGTAAAGTCGGGGCGAAATTTAGAATTGCATTAAAGCAATATAGCCTTTTGCAGATCTTCATGCTCAAAGGCGGAACCCATTCGATCGATTTCCGACTTTTTAATTTTAAATTTAATAGCTTCTTTACGCCAAGAGGCTGTAACAGAGCTAACCTCTTTTACTATTTTTTTTGCTTGAGGGTTGTTGATTCCAAAATAATCGGCTACATCAAAGGCTAAATCAAGAGAGGCCCTTGGATCTTGCAAGTCAATGGTAGTGGATAAAACTCTGGGTTTTATGTCAACTGGAGTGGGATTTAAATCATAAGCGGGGGATAGACGCCATCCCGTCAACCCGGTGTAAAGAAAGGCATGATTACGCAAATGATCATCCACGTTAGAAATCAAAACATTGAATACGATGCGACGCCATAATTCTTCCAAGTCTTCTTGTGGAGAGGTGCTCATTTGGCGGATGGCTTCGGCGATCTCTAAATAGCTGTGGGTCTGATTATCTTGGGCTCCTAAGGCGCTCATGGCTGAGAGAAATGGAATGCGGATAGTTTTCATTCGATCAAATCTTCGGGATAAAAGAAAGGTTTGGTTTTTCGTAGATTCAAGTCGCCACTTTGGAACCCTGATTTTGGCTTGGCTTGCCAGTGTAAGGGCTACAGCTTCCCATCTGATTACATCAATTTCGTCATCTTTTCTTTGAAATTTGGCAATAGCTAAGTGGCCGTCTTTGTCTTTTACTGAGGCTTTCGGTCTGGCGCCTCCGAGCGAGGAGCCGGGAGCTAGTAAAAGTCGAAGGTCTTCTTCAGACTCTGATTCTTCGAGCACGTGGTTGACTGCAGAGATTAGCCTTCCTACCGTTACCAAAGGGGGAATATGATTTTTTTCATAGGTGCTTAAGAAAGGGCCGTTTTCTTCTCTTTTAAAACGGAGAGCTCCCTGTCTGCCTTCATCATCAACCATCAGTAAAAAATCGATTTCTCTGAGTGATCTGGGAGTTCTTTTCTCTTTTTCCGCATTTTTTCTTTCTGATCTACGCATGAGAAGCCGTCCCCAACGATCGGGAGCGGAATCATCGATAGCTCCAAAAAGAGGCTTATCAGGAGAGGCGTGAAAGGAACCCGGAAACAATTTTAAGGCCGGATCTAATGAAAATCGTTTAGGGTGTTGTAACCAGCTGCGGTCATATTCAAAGGACATATTTTCTTTTCCATTTCGGTAGTGACTCCAAAGTTGGCCAACCTTGATTACATCTCCTTCTAAATCGACATAAACAATAAAGCTTTGTTCCATATTACGCGCTCCGTTTTTCTTTTTTAGGGATGCGAATCCGTTTGGGTAGGTTTTCAGCATCCAGGGTTAAGCCTAACTTATCTGATGACGGATCGGCTATGTTGGCTATCTTTTCGACTAATCCCAGGACGAATAAAACTCTGGCATAAGCACCTATCGATACGGTTTCATTTCCTCTTTCGATTTTGCTCAACGTAATGCGGCTGATTGCGGCTCTTTGAGCCACCAGTTGCATGGGGAGGTGGCGTCGTTTTCTGGCTTCTTGAAGGTCTTGCCCGAGTTTTTTTAGGGCTCTTCTTGCCGGGATAGGAGTATTTTTAATGTCCATTATAGTATACCTTATTAGCTTTATGGTATACTATAGGATACATTAAGTAAAGAAAAAAGGATTTTACTGCAATAAATAGTTGCTTTTTTTTGTGTTTTAAGACACAACTTCTTAACCTTTTAGATACTTAGGTTTAAAAATATAATACAATTTATCAGAAATGTAGGATTCAATAAAGAAAATCGGGGCAGAGGGATTTGAACCCCCGACCTACTGGTCCCAAACCAGCCGCGCTAGCCAAACTGCGCTATGCCCCGAGAAGAAATGAGTTTACTACACAACAGGTCATTTTCTCAACAAAATCTTAGTTAGGAGAAAGATTTTTCCTTTCCTGTGGCTTTATTGGCAAAGCTTCTCCTAGTCTCTATAAAACCTTCTCCTATAAATACCTCCTCTAAAATTTTGTTGAGAAAGATTTTTCTTTATGACATCGTTAACCTGTTTTTATCCATCAAGGCGGAGCTTTTTTATGACAGATTTTTCTCTTTGTAAAAGTTCTAAGAAATTAGAAGATTTAGCAAAAAATCCAATA
>JBAXUO010000209.1:0-2434 GCA_037129625.1 Chlamydiota bacterium | reverse complement strand
TTCCTTCTCAAATTATTATTTGCAGAGGGAGTATTACATCTTCAAACCTGCTGCAATTACTGTGATGAAAAATCGATTATGATAGGAGGCGGCGAAAGCTTATGCTCTGCCCATGGGAAGCCTTTTGGCATTTCCTTCTCAGAAGGAGAGCTGCTTCTCTTGATCCAGCTCTCCACCTGCCATCTTTTCTCTGAGTTAGATACTTATACACTCTCTGCTTCCCTACTGGAAAGAACTCAAGCCCTATTTACTGAGCTGATATGTTAAGGTTCTTTTAATCATTCGCCAAAGAACTTGCGGCATGAAAAGAAACAACATAGTTATTTATCCCTTCTTTTAAAGAAAAAGAACACCCATTAGATGGCGCATATTTTAAAAACCAAAGAGCTTTCTCATAAGAAGGGAAAGCCCAACGATTTTCATCTAACTGGGTAGCTTGAAATTCTACTTTTCGACTGGCTAAAGGTATCTTTTGAGCTAAATTTTGGGAACCATTCGTAATCAAAAATTCCTTCTCACCTATTATTTTCACAACGACACTTTCCACCAATTGAGCCCCGAGTAAAAAATCAGTGATCTTATGACATTCTTCTTGAGAAGAACAAATAAAACCTTCCTGATTTGCGGATTCTCTAATATAAGAAAAATCTAAACATTGTGGAATCAAACTATGACTCATAACCTACCTCCTAGGTATCTTTTCGGCGCGAGAGGATATAAAAAGATTTCTATTAACACAAGAAAATTCTTACAAAAAATTCTTCAATGAAGTTTTTTTTGCCAGTTCTCCAATTTCTTTTGAATAGAGGGGTCTTGGGATAACTCCTGAGGAGAATGAGCGCCAAGAAGGTTCATGGCAATTTGTTTCAAAGCTTGCTTTTTTGCTTGATAATTTAAATAAAGTCCCGTTTGGGATAAGGGAAGGTAAGAATTATTATATGCAACCCCTACAGCAACCAATTGAGGTGAAAAATTGGGAACAAGAGGATTTTGAGAAAAGGCTCCCTCCGTAAGATGAATCCATTCTCGCATTTTTTTTACCACTCGGGAATTCGCTCCAAAAACCTCGGTCGCTTGAGCCAAAATGCTATCTTGAGAAAAAATGCTTACCCTTATAAATTGTTTAAAAGTCTTTTTTAAGTCTTTTTTTAGCTCTTTGTTTACCTTATATTCATCAATTTGTTTTAAAGCCGTTTTTGATTCTAGATAATCATGAATAAGCGCAGGAGAAATTACAGTCATATTAACCTCAAATGTTTTGATTTTTTAAAAATTTACGAGAGAAGATAACACGTGCAAAATTTTCCAGCTACCTTAAAAAAAAGAAGAAAACTAATAATAATTCTTTTGAAATCTTACAAAAAGATGCGAGAAGGGGGACTCGAACCCCCAGAGGATTACTCCCACTACCACCTCAAGGTAGCGCGTCTACCAATTTCGCCATCCTCGCTAAGAAAGAAAATCAATATACCTCGATCCCATTATCGAAACAAGAAAAAATTAACCTTCTGCAAATTCCTTAAGCCATGCATCTGCACTCAAAGGAGCCCCTAAAACCCTTTCTATTAATTCATCCCATCGGTACCGATTTCCAGGAAAATAGAGATTTTTCTGCAAAAATGCCCCGGCTTCCGGAGTCCAAAATACCGAACTACCCGCTTGAGCCGCTAATGTCTCCTTCAAAGCAGAAGCAAAGACCTCTCCCACCAAATAACTGTAATAATAAACCGGAGCTAAACCTAAATGATACTTAGCTGCCCAATCTTGATGATTCTCTCGCCCTTTTGGAGGTCGAATCAATTGATATTTTTCTACAAGTCCCCACCAAAGAGCGTTTAGATCTTGATCCGGATTTTTATACAGCTCTTTTTCAAAAAAAGTCATCACAAACACCCAACGACTAAAAATAAGCTGTCTTCTTTTTTGCGACTCAAAAGCCGCTAAACGAAGAAACTTGTTATCTTTTTCCGATGGAAAAAACTCTTGATAAAATTCGGGGGAATAGGCTTGTCTACCGGCAATTAAAGCCATAGCCTCTGTTGTAATCATATGAGGTGGCGTCCGTAGCAACCAAGGCAATTTCGGATCATATCCAAGTTCATAGACCCCATGACCCAATTCATGGAGTATCGTATCCATCCAACGAAGAGAAGGACGCAAATTATCTAAGGTACGAACATCCCCTCTTCGATCCATATGAATACAAAAAGCATGTTGAGATTTCTTCTCCCTTTCATATAAATCACTGCGCAATAAAATACTTTCTACCGGAAGATGCATTTTATTATAAAATTCTTTAGCTACCGCAACCAAATCTTTTCCTTGAACTAAAGTGTTTAGATTGATAGCTAAGGGATCTTCCTGTCCAAAAGGATCATGCCAGGCCCAAGGCCCTAAACTCTCTTTGGACACGTTAAATCGAGTGGACAGTTCC
>JBAXUO010000208.1:0-2439 GCA_037129625.1 Chlamydiota bacterium | reverse complement strand
TTACTTGCAGATTCCGTCTCTGCTGCTTTTTTTAATGGGGGACCTGCATTTATTGAAGCGCAAGCTTATTCTAACGTAGAAATTCTGGCACGTTATAGAGATGTGGAAGGGTTCCCGGCGGCTATCATTCTTTGCAGAGTAGGTAAAGGGAAGGCTCTTCTTTCAGGAGTACATCCTTGCTATAGCTTTACAGAGGCTGTTGAGGATTGTTATGTAAAGAACCTTTTATTGGAGCTTGAAAAAATTGACTTTATGAGGAAACGGCTTTTTAAAGATCTTCTCATACAATTAGATCTTCTGACTTAAAGAAGAGTGGTTTTGGATTCTTTTTGAGGCAGAATGAAATCGTTTCCATTTTTCTTCTTCCATACTTCGTTTACGACCCCATAGAGCCGGAAAAAGAGTAATTTCATCTAAGTTTCCTTGCTTGGGAGAGAGGAGTTGGAAAAGAAGGGCATTAGAGGTAGCTCCTCGATCGACGGCTTCTTTACAAGTCAGATTGCAAGATTCCACATTTTTTGTTCCTTGAATAAGATCGGCCATGAAAAAAGTATAAGCGATTTCAATAAAGTCTTTTCTCTCATCTTGGGTTAACTTATTTTTATTCGGAAAAAAGAGGGCTTTCACTTGCCGTAGTATGTGAGAAAATTTCTCTTTTTTTTGAGGAGGAAGTATGAATCCACTATTCGGAGCCTCAAACATTCGGTGGATAAATTGTTGTTTAAAATGCTTCCATGGCATTTTTTTAGGGGTCCCATACTGATGATAAAAAGAGGAGTTTTTTTCGAAAGAGTAAAGGATAAAGTTTTTGTGTGTGGTAGAGAACTTTTGTAGAGCAATTACTCGATTTCTTTCGTGTCCAATCAAAAGAACACACATTTTTATGAAGATTTTTATGGCTTCATAAAATTTTCCTGCCATCCATAGATCTTTAATTTTTTGTCGAACGGGTCTTCCATCTTGTAAATTGATATAGATATGATTTTTTTTGCCAAGAGCTGAGATGTAGGCTTGAAATTCTTCGCTGACCTTTGCATTTCGGGTGGGACATCCTAAATGAAGGACTTTGCATTTATTGGTGACAAAAGAAATATAGGCGGGATTTCCTTGCATTTGGGGATCAAAAGTAAAATATTTTAGACCTCCATGCAGTTTAGCGGAGATTTGCTGGGTGAGGCCTAAAAGATTTTCTTGAGGACATTTTTGTAGAGAATGATGGTGGATTTCAGTTTTTTTGAGGGGGTCTTTTTCTTGAGAAGTTCCGCAGAGAGCTTCAAAGACCTGTTTGGAAAATGGTTGGGTGTCGATGGAATACAGGGCTTTGGCAAAGAGAGGAAGGAACCATCTATTTGTAGGTTGTGCGTCATGGAAAACGATTCGAAAGAGTTTAATGATCTGTTGGTAATCGTTTCTTGTAAAACCAATATTTTTGTGTAGTAATGAAAAAATTTGTTTTATTCGTTCATCGGTGAGTGTTCTTTTATTGGCGATGGGATCTAGGGCGTGAGCGAGGGAGTCTCTGATGAGTTCATATTTTTGGATACGCCAGGGTGGGTTAGTCCAAAAATATGATAGTATTTTATTAGTATTCATAATCATCTCTTTTTTATAATTAAAATAATACCACATTTAATAGTATCGTTCAATTGTAAAGTTATTTTTATTTATTATTAAAAATAGGTGTATTTTATCTTCAAAAGAAAATGTTTTAAAGAAGTCACTTGATAAAAAACCGGGGAATCCTCGATCGAATTCCGCTGATCACAACGTAGTTAATCGTATTCCACCAAGAGGCTAACATATCCACTGTAATTTGTTCTTCATGTTGGGACCCAATATATTGGGTCCCAATATTTTGGGTCCCAATAATGGTTACCGGTTCACCAATGGAAATGGATTTTCCGCCTTCGGGTATTTTTATCATGGTTTGATCCATGGTCACTCTTCCGACAATAGGGCAGCGCATTCCTTTCACTAAAACATAGGCCGGATTAATTCTGGAGGTTTCGACGCGTTGAAATCCATCGGCGTATCCTACAGGAATTACACCGATCCACTCAGACTCTTTGGTTATATAATCGCCACCGTAACTTATGGAATGACCTTTTGGAAATAATTCAATCGAGCTGATGGAGGAGGTCCATTCGATGGCTGGTTTAAATTCTTTGGTAAGAGGTCTGGCAGTGGATGGATTTATTCCATATAAAGAAATTCCGGGGCGGATGTAATCAAACCACGATTCCGGATAATACAAGGCGGCGGCACTGTTTGCGCAATGAACTATTTTTGGACGATCGTTTGTTTTTTCTAAATCGGAGAGGACAGAAGTAAAGTGTTGAATCTGATGGAGAGTATAATCTTTGCCTTCGAGCTCATCGGCTTTGGAAAGGTGGGTATAAATC
The DNA here is from genome assembly GCA_037129625.1 of Chlamydiota bacterium. Taxonomy (GTDB): domain Bacteria; phylum Chlamydiota; class Chlamydiia; order Chlamydiales; family SM23-39; genus JBAXUO01. Next base: position 37 of record JBAXUO010000208.1, on the reverse strand, counting down.
CCTTCTACAGATAGATTGGGTAGTTGTTTAATGGTAC
>JBAXUO010000207.1:0-2543 GCA_037129625.1 Chlamydiota bacterium | reverse complement strand
TTAACAAAAACCATACATAGCTCATCCTTGTGACTTTCCTCAGGTCAAGCCCTGACAGCTCCAGTTTAGTTTGCCAACATTATGTTGGCCAAAACCTAAAACCTCGTTTCCGGAAGGAGTTCCTTAGATTCTATAGATAAATCTATGGGATGGCGTCACGTCCCTGGTCAACCTTTTACCCCAAACTATTAGAGAGAAAATCAGCAATTTTATCTTTTTTTATTTTGCCTTCAGCAACAGATCGAACCATGTTTTCTAATTCATGTTCCTCATAATCGATAGGACTATGATTTAGAGCTAAGAACATAAGAGAAGAGACAACGGCGACTCTTTTGTTGCCATCAAAAAAAGAATGGTTTTGGCAAATATGAAAAAGATAGGCGGCTGCTTTGTCATGTATAGTTTGATGAAGGTATTGACCTTCAAACATCGCCTGAGGTTGGGCTATCGCAGAAAGGAGTAGATTTTGATCTCTAATGCCTTTTTTTCCTCCATATCGATGGATCTGATCGCTATGAATTTCCAAAATATCTTCTAGAGTTAAAAACTATAGTTCCATGCTTTATTCAGCGAGGTTTTTCAGGGTGCGACCGAAGCGTTTGTTGATTTTTCTTAAGGCGCTTTTGAAATTCTTTCTTTGTTTTACGTTTTTGATAGGTGTTATAATAATCGAGCATCCATCGGGAGTTGAGATTTCCAGTAGGGTGTCGCTGTCGATTCCAAGTAACTCTAGAATGGGCCTTTCAATAACGAGCGCGTAGCTATTTCCGTGTTTTGTTAGCTTTTTATTGACAGTCATGAAACCCTCTTTTGGGTGGTTATACCAATGTACATTCATTGTATCACGACTTTACCGTTTTGTCAAATGAACCTACGCAATTTTTACTTAAATGTCATAGCAGGTTTTTTGTTGTAAGTCATTGTATATTAGTCAGGTCAAAGATGTAGCATTTTGATTAATCTTATTATATAATCAAAAGACCTTTTAAATATAGATTCTTTTAAAAAATCCATTGAAGCCGTTCATGCAGAAGGTGGAAAAATAGTTCTTCAAAATCGACACGAAGGGCCTTTGACCGTTTTCCATTTTATAGATTTATTTAAATAAGCCATTGAAATTCCTATCCTTAGCTGGGAAATCATATTGACTATAATTAGATGAACATTATATACTTTTGTTGTTTAATTTTTTAAACTAACAAGATCATTTTTGATTTTTATAGGAGATTCTCTATGTCAATCACAGAAAATATGCGATATTATGTTCAAGACATCCAACAAGAAATTTTTTACAGTTTGGATAAAATCTCTGAAAGAGACAAGGATCTGGATGTGGGGCCTCTCTCATGTTTAAAAAAATACGCTATCGAATTTCTTGACATAACTCATAGGGTCATTAAAAAGAATATCGCGCACTTTCCTAAAACTGTGTTAATCGCGCTTTCAATTAGTTCCATTAGTGCTGTTATATTTTTTTCTCTTTCCAATCTGTTCGTTCTCGGTCTCAATTTTTACTTCTTCTTGAAATGTAACGATAGGATATTTAAAGCAATAAAAAAATATGATGGTGCTAACGTTTCTGAATGGACCTCTCCGACAGAAGAAAAACGAAAGATTGTTTTAGCCATGGAAGATGGTGTCACCATAAGAAATTTCTTCCAAAATGTTTCTGGTTTTTTCAGACGTATTTTTCTATCACAAGTGGAAAACTGAGATTTTCATGAAGCGTGAATAGATGAGAATTTTTCTCATCTTTCTACAAAACAAGTAGTTTTTTTTAATCCACTAATATTTGACTTGCCAGATCTTTGGCTAACTTTGCATCAATTGTAATATTGAGTTTCATGATGGTCTTCATGACCAATCCAAGATCTTTTTTCGTCTTGGCGCCTGAATCTTGAATGGCTTGTAGCACAATTTTTTTGGTTTCTTCAGGAGAAAGGGCTTTAGGTAAAAACTCTTGAACGATCTTTATTTCCTTTTCTAATCGCTCGGCCATTTCAGGACGATTAGCTATTTTGGCTTGCTCTAGGGCTTCTTCGAGATTGCTGAAGTAAGTTTTAAATAGCTTAATGACTTCTGTATCCGGTAGATTTGCGCGAGCATCAACAACTAAGATTTTTGATTTTAGCATGCGCAAAGTATCTAGACGAAGAGAATCTCTATTTCTCATCGCTTCTTTGATACCACAGTTGATTTGTTCGATTAGTGTCATAAGATTCTCCTTGTATTTCGACTCTTTTAGAAAGACTAAATCAGTTTTAGTTTTTTTCCAATCTAAAGTAAAGTTCTGAATGAGTCCAGTCGCTTCTAATTTTCTTAGATTATATTCAGTTCACTGAGAAAGACTTTGCAACACGGAGACCTTTTTTTGAAGGACCCTTTCGATGTCTTTCTGTAATAATGATCCTTGCCTCAAGATGATAGGGATCTTTGTTGTAAGTTGTAGAACGGTAGAAGCAAGGCCTATAGGAGACTCTCCATTGTCGAGGACAAGATCGAGTTTCCCTTCAAATTTATTCATAATTTGAGGGCCATTGGTG
>JBAXUO010000206.1:0-2560 GCA_037129625.1 Chlamydiota bacterium | reverse complement strand
TTCGTTTCCATAGGTATTTTTTGTTTTCACATCACAGATGTGGGCTGAACCGAAAAGGATACCTCCATAGGCTTCCAGATACATTTCTGAAAAGGCTGTGGAAAAAAGAAAAATTCCTCCCATGCATAGAAAGGAAAAGGATTTGTGTAATTGAGGAAAAAATGCCATCTCATCCTTGTGGGCTAAAAGTTTGAGAAAATATAAAATAGTAATTTACATGAAAGGCAAGAAAACACCAAATAATAAATTTAAGAAATATTTTATAACTCATGTAACTCACTTATGACTCAAAGCTACAAATCTTATGCCTAAAGGAAACAGCCTCCTTTTCCAACACTAAACAAACAAATATACTGGATTTCTGATGATCGAATCGTTTATTTGAGACAAAAAAAGCTAGACAAAGACCTGTTTACCTAGCTCTTCCATTTAAGCAAAAAAATGTGTCCCCGACTTACCCTGCAAAGCTTCTTTACACTTCTCTAAAGAGGTAATAATAGCTCTTTTACCCCCTTCTTGAATAAACTTGCACGCTGCTTCCACTTTGGGCCCCATGCTTCCTTTTGCAAATTCTCCGGATCGTAAATACTCTTTAGCCTGATCCAAAGAAAGCTTCGATAGATTTTCTTGGTTAGGCTTTCCAAAATGAATCGCAACCTTTTCTACATCGGTCAAAATCACAAGAACATCCATTTTTGTCACCTTACCAAGAACAGCTGCCGTATGATCCTTATCAATCACGGCTTCTACCCCAGTCAAAGTGCCATCCCCTTCTCTAATCACAGGAATCCCTCCGCCACCGCAAGCGATAACAATAGCTCCCTCTTCATAAAGCTTCTTAATCAAAGGTCCTTCCACAATATCTAAAGGCTCAGGCGAAGGCACGACTCGACGAAACCCTTTTCCGGTTTGCTCCACCATCGTCCAGCCCTTCTCTTTTTTAATGCGATCGGCTTCATCTTTAGTATAATAAAGCCCTATCGGCTTTGTAGGGTGGGAAAATGCAATGTCATTTTTATCCACCAGAGTCTGAGTTACAATCGTTACCACCGGTTTTTGGATATTAGCTCGAATCAGCCGATTATAAACCGTTCTTTGGATCATATACCCAATCATACCCTGACTTTCCGCTCCACAGATATCTAGAGGCATAGGAGGAATTTTCTCTTTAGCCATTTCATTAGCTAATAAAATACTTCCTACCTGAGGCCCGTTTCCGTGGGTAATCAATAAAGAATACCCACTCTGAATTAAATCTAAAAAATGATCCGCCGTTTCTTGTACATGATACAGCTGTTCTTCTGCCGACCCTTTTTCTCCGGAACGTAAAAGAGCGTTTCCGCCTAAAGCAACAAGGATTTTTTTCATACTCATCTCCTTAGATCCTATCCCTGGTTAAAGCACATGTCATACAATGAGCTCCACCATAGCCCCCCGTCAAGTTCTTTAAAGTAAGCGGATAAAATTCTAAGTCATGCTGATACATTTCTTTTTTATGAGGGAAAAATTGTCCATCCATACGAAGATTGTCATAATCTTTTTTCGCTTGCTCATATAATTTTCCAAATCGAGCCGGCTCAGCGCGAGCTTTCCCCTCCAAATTGGCTAGAACATCCCGTACTCCTCTTTCTACCTCAATCGCTAAAATTTTCCCATCCTGAATACAAAGGAAGTTCGAAGCATAAGACAGCTGCTCCAATGAGGTAATATTTATAACATCAAACCCTTTAGATCGAATATAGTCATACAAGTTGGTCTCTTTTTTATCCTTTATAAATTTACTTGCTTCTAATAGCAAAAAATAAAACAATTGCGATTGCCGAAGCAATCAGTACAACAGCCGGAACAACAAGTTTCGAAACAGTGCTTTCCTCCGGCAGGGAAGCTTTCATAAAATCGTATTCGATATTCTGTACATACTCAAGATTATCCTGCCTGAAAACATCAAAGCTTTTATCAACGGGTGTTCCTGACCACAACAATTCACCCGAGGGACTCTCGATTCTGCCGTCAAATTTCACGGATGCCGAGCGCGAAAGAATTTTATCACCAAACAGGCGCTCTGTTTTTGCTTCCGGATATTTCAGTTTAAACTCAGGATTATTAACAATAACTTTAAACGCGAGGCTGTCAAGTTCCGTTCCCTTTATTACTTTTAAGCCGGCAAATCGCAAACCGAAGACAGACTGAAAAAATTTTTCTGACTGCGCGTCTGAGTTTATTTCCAGATGAAAATATTTATCATTTCCGATAACAATTATCCTGTCAGCTACGGGGTCAAGACACCGGTTAAGAAGTCCTGAAAACACGTCATAATTAGAGCGAGGGAGAACAGCCGCATCCTGCTGTGCATAGCACAAACCTATAAAAAAGAACAATAAAAAAAATATAACATTTAACTTCATTGATAAATCAGCCGTAAATACCCCTGAGCTTCAGGACTTTTGAAACTTTATCAATTGCATAAATATACGCTCCGAGTCTCATGCTGGTTTCGTATTGCATTGCCGACTTGTAAACATTCTCAAAAGCCTCGTTCATCATACGCGTGAGGCGGTTA
>JBAXUO010000205.1:0-2571 GCA_037129625.1 Chlamydiota bacterium | reverse complement strand
AGCGCCTTGATTGCGGCATTGCCATGTTACATATTGAGGTTGCGGCGATGAACTGCGGGGTAAAAGGCGAGTGGCAGCCCTCGAAGCCTCCCCGGGTAGCCAGGTTCAGTACCGTACCGTAGGAACTCTATGACGGACACAAAGCATAAACCACCCCTAATAGAAATTAACGAGCAGTTCCAACGTGCCCTCGATATCATGGAAGATAGCCACCGGAGCATCTTCATTATAACAAATAAAAACTATCAGCCCCTTCCAATCTTTCCTCTCAACAAAAGGTCTCATCTTCTCCGGACTCAACCGAATTTCGGCGCCAAAATCATTGATATATTGCAAAATACGACCCCTATTGTACTCATTGTTGAGCGCTGTCGCCATCTCCGAACCAAAATTAAACCATTTAAAAAAATCATCCTTCACATCTTTCATCCAAACTCTTCCAGATGGATGAGAAAAAACACATCCTAAAAATTTTAAAGGATGAACATGTCGAACCGTATCTCCCCACCCTTCTACTTCTTTCCGATGCTTTAACAGATACATCTCCCCATGCGTTCCTAAAGTTTCTAGAATACGTCGAATAGTCTCCCGGTCCTTTTCCGTACAAATCAATTTGGAATAAGGCAATTTTGGATCCGTTTGTTGCGTCGGAATTTTTATAATCCCAGCAAACATCGGAGTAGCATATCTTTCAGTAACGAAATAAGGCATTGTATGCACAGATTCTGGTAAGTCCATGGCTATCATAAATAATCTCCTTTTTTATACTTAATACAGTCTAAAAAGAAAAATTCTTTAATGCAATTTTTTTTTGAAAATATTGCAATATCTAACTTATTAAACACTTACAAAATTTAAGCCCAAAATAAAAGATTTTCATCCATTTTATTTTTTTTTAAAAATTGCATTATTATAATTTTAAATTATTAAATAGAAAATTCACATCAAATCAAACACCTGTTTGGAACACTTTCCTGGTTTACAACAACACTTCAATTCTGATAAAAATGAGGAGGAAAAATAATATGAAAAATCTACTTTATAAAATATTCGTTTTTTTTGCCCTTGCTTTTTCTATTCTGCTACTAGGCAAAGGATGGCAGCTGGCTACCGATGGATTTCGCATCGATAAAATCTATACGCGTTTGTCCCCTAAACCCAATGCATTTACACCTCCAAAAGGACTCTATAACATACTTAACCAAAAATTCTATTACCTCGACAAAGGATGTCAAACTTTCGTTTTTGAAAGCAGCGACCATCAATATGTTTTAAAGCTCATCCGCTATCATAAATATCGACCTCCTTTTTCCATGCACTACCTTAACCTTTGCGAATCAGGAAAAAAATATAGAAAAAAACGGGAAGCCTTTCGAGCCAGAAGTCAAAAAAACGCACTTCATAGCTACCTCCTCTCCTTTGAAAAACTCTCAACAGAAACACAAACCGTTTATGTCCACCTCCAAAAATCCTCTTTTTTCAAAGCCCCACTAACTATCGTTGATCGCCTCGGTCGATCCTACTCACTTGACCTGGATGAAGTAGGCTTTTTAATCCAAAGAAAGGGTCACTCTCTTGTCGGTTCTCTTCAAGAAGCGCAAAAAGAGAACAACATTGATAAAACAAAAGTTATTGTTCATTCCTTTTTTGAAACGATTACCTCCATGTACAAAAAAGGAATCGTGAATAAAGATTATAATTGTATCAAGAATGCCGGCGTTATCGATTCAAAAGTAGTCGAAATCGATTTGGGAAGTTTTTATGAACAAGATTTACAAAACCCCAAAGCTTTCGCCAAAGAATTACATATTTTCATCAAACACTTTCGAAAATGGGGTGAAAAACACTATCCGGAAATACTTCCCATCCTTGAACTAGAATATACCCTCGCAACGCAATGAAAAAAAGCTCCCTCCTCCTGTGCTCTCTATTTACTATCCCTTTTATTCACTATCTTGCCACCGATGGATTTCGAGTAGACAAAATTATCTACAGACAACCTTATCTCTATTCCTTGGAAAACGCACCTAACACAAACAAAATTACTAACATTCTTTCTCAAGATTTCTTATATCTAGGAAAAGGAAGGCAAGTCTATGTATTCGAGAGCAACGACCATCAATGGGTCATAAAATTTGTTCGAAATTTTAAATATCAAATCCCCCTTTGGGATCGATTCCTTTCCACTATACATCTCATTTCAAATGATAAAGCCAAAACATTAGATGAAAAAAAAATCCGACTGGATCGTGCCCTCAAAAGCTATCAAATTGCCTCTGATTTTTTTTCAAAAGAAGAAAAAATCTTGTTCTGTCATCTATCCCCAAATGAGCCCATTTCTTTCACCATTCGCCTTGTCGACAAAATAGGCATTCCTCATGTAGTAGACCTCTCTAAAACTGTTTTTCTCATTCAAAAAAAAGCTTCCTCGGTAGAAAAAATTCTTCTCCAAGAAAAAAATCATCCTGAAATGGTTCAAAAAATCCTCCTTTCCTTTTTACATAAAATTGAAAAGAGAACTCAAAAAAACATTGCTAAACGAGACGCCAAAAATTATCTTCGAAATGCCGG
>JBAXUO010000204.1:0-2584 GCA_037129625.1 Chlamydiota bacterium | reverse complement strand
CGGAGAAAATCGGGCAGGGGAGAGTCGGGAGGTGTTTTCTGCTGGAGAAGTGGCGGTGGAGCTGGAAGAGCCTTGTGTCGAGAGCGTTGTCACAGCACCCACGCCCGGAGGTGGGAGAAAAGGAGGTGGAGCGCTCGCAGTCCCTCTAGGCTGAAATTTTAAAGCTTGCGGATTTAATTTAGATGTCATATGTAAATGATCATTTATTAATCATTTTATTTTAACATGATTTATAATTTAAAACATTATAATTTTGTTAGAGTAAAATTTATTATAATATTAAAATTTTTCTTGCAGAGGAAACTCTTTCAACTTCTGATTAAAGAGGGCTTTTAGAGAATTTTGTTTCTCTTGCCAATTTTTTTCATCTCTAGGTGATAGGGGTAATACAAACTCTCTATCTGTCACTATTGTTAACAGGTTTCTAATTCTTGAAATGTCTGATTCTTTGCACCTTGTGATAAAACAGGACCATACGTCCGAAAGAAGACTTTGCAGCTCTGACGGATACAAAGAGAGGATTTTTCGATAAGACTCTTGGCTAAGAGGCATTTTCCCAGAGATCAGATAGCGAAAGATCTCTTCAAAGTAGGCTTTTCTCTCAGCTCTATCCCATAGCACAGACATTTCTGCTACATTTTGTAGCCAAAGATCTTGTATCTCTTCCCAATGACTTTCCATAGAGGGTAAGAGTTTATCCATGGACGCTTTCCAGGGTTGATGCTGCAATTTTTTTTGGAGGAGGTCAAAGAAGGGTTTGATTTCTAAAGCCTTGATCTGTAATAACTTCTGCTGTTTGAGATCAGCTTTAGCTTTTTGAGGGTCTTGTCTTTGCAACATTTCCAGAAGGTCCTCTTTTTTTGTGCCGCAAACATGGACGGGTTTTATAGTAAGGTAAGGCGAAAGCTTCTCAAAGATCTCTTTTGGAATCTTTGTCAAATAGTTCACAATGTGATCTTGCATTGCTCTTTGTTTTTCTTGGGGTTTTTGAAAAAACAAGGTCCAAGCCAACTCGATATATGTAAGCAAAGAGTAAGGAGTCGGAGCTCTTTTTTCCAAGGTGTTTAGAAAGGAAGGGGAAAGATCCCCATGTGTTTTCCAAAAAGAGAGCCAACGGGAAAAAATAGGCATCAAATTTTCTTCGAAAAGGGGATAGGTGCAAAAAGCCTCGAACAGAACACTTTGTGTCGTGATTTCCCAAGAAGGCGATGGAAATTGTTTTTCCATCGCCTCGATCTCTTTTACTCTCTTATGCTCGACAAGGTAAGTAAAACATTTTTCTATTAGGAAAGGACTTGCATATCGAACTTCTCTCGCTTTCGATAGTGTCTGTAGAAAAAAATCCTCACTTTCTAGAAAAACATTTTCCTTTTCGTTAGAAGAAAAAATCGTTTCTAGCTCCTTGAGAAGCGATCTATACACTCCCATGTCCTCTTCTGAAATCCTTGGTTTTTCCTTATAGAGGGTTTTCATGGCCTCTATAAACTCTTTAGAAGATAGCCTTTGTTGCTCGCGAAGAGCTAATAGAGTCGTTATATAAAGAGATGTCCAAACTATAGACTCTTTCATCAGCTCTTTTCTAAATTTCTCTAAATCTGTGAAAGAGTTTATGCATTTTTTGGCATACCTTTGGAAAAAGGCTATCGTTTCTGCAGTCTCAAATCCTTCGGGATAAAAAAGCTCCTTTTCCCACTGTAGAAACTCTGGGTTTTCTAACTTGGACCAGGCTATAGCCACTTTGCGATGCCACTCTTTCCATTCGACAAGGGCATGTGTCTTATGTTCCTTGGCTAAAAGAAAAAGCTCATAGGCTTTATCGTGGGCCTGTTTCGATAATAAAAAAGTCACAAAAGTATCCAGCCACTGTTTTGACAAAGCAACCTGAGAGTTTTTTAATAAGGATAATGCTCTTTGCCATACCAGGAGATCTTCGCCATATTGAATGGTAAAATTATTCCAAATCTCTCTTTGGATAGGATTTTTTGGAGTGAGTCTTGAGAAGATGTCGATGAGCATTTCTTTGGGAAAGCAATGAAGTGGCTCTAAACCCCAGTTAAGTAGAGAAAAGAAGAGATCCTCTCTTTCTAGATCGATTTCTTTGGCAAAAGGTTGCTTCCAAAGTTCTACCATTAGCTTCGCCTCTTTTAGCTCAAGACCTAGCTTAAAAAGCTGTGTGGTAATCTTAGGATAAGAGGCGAAACTTTGAGTTTCTTGATGATAATACGGGACAAGCCATTCTTTGTGCTGTGCAAAAAATGAAAAGGGCTTCTGGGCTAAAAAGCTGGCAAATCGATTTTTTACCAAAGGTGTAGAAAGGTATGAGGTAGGATTTTCTATGCAAGAAAAGACTAACTCAGGATCCTGAGTTAGCAGCGTTTGTATTTTCTTAGAATCCAAAAATGGCTCTAAGTTTTTTATTTGCTGAACATATTTTAGGCTTTTTCTAAGTAAAACTATTTGTAGGGGAGAATTTTTAGCATTTTGTAACAATAGCAAGAAGATTTTTTCTTGAAGTTCCTTGCTTCTTGCTAAACTATCTAAAGCCCGAAAGATATCCGGCAAAGCTTGCTCTTTAAACGCTTCC
>JBAXUO010000203.1:0-2589 GCA_037129625.1 Chlamydiota bacterium | reverse complement strand
TTGTAGGCTCTTTGATTGTGGGAGTAACAACGGTAATTCCGATTGGAGGCGCCGATATGCCTGTGGTTATATCTCTACTCAATAGCTATTCAGGACTTGCGGCAGCCGCAGTAGGATTGGTTTTAGAAAATAATTTATTAATAGTCTCCGGTGCCTTAGTCGGCGCTAACGGCATCATTCTATCCTCAATTATGTGTAAAGCTATGAACCGCTCTTTAGCTCATATTCTGTTTAGCGGCTTCAGCAGCCAATCGACTCAAAAAGAAACAAGCTCACAAGGTGAAATTCGAGCGATAACCCCTGCAGACGCCTACTATGTATTGGAAGCTGCAAAATCCGTTGTCATAGTTCCGGGTTATGGCCTGGCTGTAGCTCAAGCTCAACATGCGGTTCGAGAACTGGAAGAACTCTTAGAAGAAAACGGAGCTGAGGTAAAATATGCTATTCATCCGGTTGCCGGAAGGATGCCGGGTCATATGAACGTTCTATTAGCTGAAGCGAATGTTCCCTACGAGAAGTTAGTAGAGATGGATGACATCAATCGAACCATTGATACAGTGGACGTTATTTTGGTCATTGGAGCGAATGATGTAGTCAACCTTTCAGCTAGAGATAATGCAAAAAGCCCTATCTTTGGAATGCCCATTATTGAAGCAGATAAAGCAAAAAATATTTTTGTTTTGAAACGATCCATGGCTTCGGGCTTTGCAGGTATAGAGAATCCCTTATTTTTCCGACCTAATACCTCTATGATTTTCGGAGATGCGAAAAAGACCTTGCAAGAGTTGATTTCCGAATTCCAATAATTTTTATATATAAAGAGTTTTTAATTAAAGTTGATTTCGCTTAACTAAATCAAAAAAATTGGTAAAATCTTTGCGTATTTCACCAATTTTTTTGGATTGTAGTTAAGTTTATGTCGAATGTAGTTGAATCCATATTAGGATCCCCACCCTTATCTCCTGTTACCTTTGAACTTATTTCTCTATTTGAAACTAAAGCCCAAAAAAACCAATCGTGGTCTTCCCTCATTCGGGCTTCCCAATATTCGCCTCCTAATTTTAACCCTCTGGAAGGAAGGGTTACGCCTTATGGAAGAAGATCTCCCACTCGCGTCGAGGAATCGCGAGTACTGTCTCCCTCTCAAAAAGAAGCCTGTGAAAAACTTCTTTCTTCACAAATAATAACGCTTTCCATTCGTAATGAGACCTATACCTTTTCGGTGAAAGAATTTTTGGCCTGCTTTGAAAAGAGACTAATCATAACGACCTCTCTTTACGGAAATGAAGTATTTACAGCAGCACGCCTCACCGGTTCTAATGCCGCTTTCATTCTGTTGGAATCGAAAGATAAACCCAGGGATTTAGATTTGAGTTTTTCTTTTAATTTTTCAGCTGATAAAAAAACAACGATTTGCTTCTTCGATCAAATTAGAGACGGTTTTTATCAGGCCCTTTCCGAATGTTTACTATCCAAAGGATTGAATCCTTCTCTAAGTTATCCAGAATTTCAATGCAATTGCTTGCAAATTCAAAAACTTATCTTAAATGAAGAAGAAAATTGGTCTTTATTACGCATGTGCGATGTAGATTTTCGCTTTAGCGTCCTCATGAAAAGAGAGTGGGATTTTTCTTGCCGTTCTTTTCAAATAAACCTTCCCATACACAATCAAAATCCAATTGGTTTTTGTCTATACCGCTCCTTTGATGAAGCGCTAGAAGATGCCCAACAAAAACGAATCAAAACTATCTTTCCTGAAGGTATTTATAATGGACTTGAGCGTTGTTTATTTAAGTTGGAGCAAGGGTTCACCTGTAAATCCAAGGAAATCTACCAAGGCCTGATCCAAAGATTCTTTCAAAATCCCCACAAATCAAAAGAAGAGTTCCTTCAACTTTTTTCCGGCTATCTTCAGGGTTTCATAGGGAAAGCTTCTTCCGTTGCAGAAAAAGAACAAAAAGAATCTACCGCTATAGAAGAATCGTTTATGGTCTTGGAAGCCCTAGAGGAGCGTAAGGAACTTCAAGATCGTCTATACGCTCTTTTATTCAGTTTTATAAAAAACCCAGATTTCCTTTTTCAATTATTACAAAATGGATTTCGTTTTTGCAATGGCTCTGAAGCCGTATATTTTTCGTATTTTGACCTATTAGATATCAAAAGAAAAAAAAGCATCTTTCTTAAAAACTGTGCAACTATTATTCCTTCACTTTTCAAAAAAGAAGAATCTGCCCTTACTTTTTTGCATTCACTTCCTACAGCGACTAAAAAAGATTTCATCCATTTTGTAGAAGAACAAGATTTTCATTTCTTTACAAAACACATAGGAGTGCTTCAGCAATGGTATAAAAAGGACCTCTCTTTTTTATCCCAATATTCCCAGTTTCGCATTAGGTGTCTCGAAGTCTTTTTGGAACAGAAGAACCTGGCAAATATCGAGCTATTTACCTTGATCCCGTCTAGTTTAGCAACAGCCGCCAAAGGCAACCCCATTTTTTTTCCTATCTTGGATCTATACATTACCCATGTCACAAAAAATCAAAGAGAGCTTTGCTATCCTCTTTTCAAAAATCTTACACCGAAAACCCC
>JBAXUO010000202.1:0-2663 GCA_037129625.1 Chlamydiota bacterium | reverse complement strand
CATTGTAAATGCCAAAAGCGGCAACGACTAAAACAGCTCCGACAGATAAAAATCGCACGGCATCTTGTATGGCAAACATTTCAAAGAGACTGGCGTTGATTTGGTCCCAACTTTCGATTTTTTCTTTTCCAAAAGAGGACCAGGAGGTTGCGAGTGAAGCTGCCAGTGTATGATCGTGCAGTTTAACTCCGATCATGGTCACTTGATTCGGAGTCGCTTTTAATTTCTGGACGTTACTTAAAAGGCCATAACAAGAGAAATCAAAGATCGGGTTATTTTTTTTAAAAATAGCAACCACTTTAAATGGGATGACAGATCCATTAGGAGTTGAGACCATTACATTTTGAGAGAGTTTTACCCCAAGTTTTTTTTGGATTTGATAACCGATAGCCAAACCATTATTGCCTAAAGAGAGATCATCAAAGTCACCGGCTATCGCTTGAGAGCCGACTGAAGTGATAAATTTCTGTTCTTCCGGATTGCATCCGATGAGCTGGACAGAAATTTCTCCTTTTCCATAACTCAAAGAAGCTGGAGTTGTGCACTGTAAAGAAAAGTGAGCGACGCGAGGATCTTGTCGTAAGATTTGTACCCATTTTTTTGGATTGTCAACTTTTTCACTATTAATTCGACCGCTAGGGCCCGGATTCCAAAAAATATGTTCAGAGTTGTTTTTTGAAAAATAAGAATCCAAAGAATGTTCTTGCAAAAACTCTTCTCTGGCGCTGATATAAATATGGGCGTCTTTAAAAATAAGTTCGTTAAGAAGATATTCTCTAAAACCCAGCATCATTCCTGAAATAATAACAAAAGCGGCGGTTCCAAAAAAAATTCCTAAAACAGTGAAGAGAGTTTGTTTTTTTTTAGCAAATAAATGGCGGATAGCTAAAAAAATCATTATTTTGCCTTATTTTCGAGAACGAGTTGGTCCCCTTCTTGGAGTTCTCCGGAAGTCACTTCTGCCATGGCCCCATCAATGAGTCCAATGGTAAGCGGAATGGGAAAAGGTTTCAGTTCGTTTCTTTGTACATACACAATGTTTTTATTTAAAGCAGTTAGAGGGACCAAGAGAACATCGGAATGATTCGATATTTCAATAGCTACATCTGCGGACATGCCCGGAATTATTTGAGGGGGAAGATTACCTACATCTATATGAACTAAAAAATGATTATTCTTGGGGTAGATAGAAGAAACCTTTCCTTCGAAAGTGCTGGTTCGGAGTCCATCGAAATTTAATTTGACCTTTTGATTTTTTTGTACCTGAAGGGCGCCACCTTGGTCTAAGCTAACGACGACATGTCGATGGGTAAGATCCATAAGATTAATGAGAATGCTTTGAGGGAAAGCAGTTTCTCCGACAGATCCCGAAACGGAAGTAATCGTTCCTGCAAAAGGGGCTGTGAAAATGGTTTCGAGCTCGATTAACTTGGCTCCTTTTTCAACGAAATCCCCTTCTTTTACATAGATAGTTCGAATTTTCGAGGGGATGCCTGATTTGACGTGGAAAATGGCATCGGAGGATACAGTGCCTATACCATAAACACATTCCATAATGGACCCTTTTTTCAAAGGCTGGGTTAAAGAGATATTTTTTTTTGTATGGATATGGTTAGTTATCCCAAAGCAGACAAAAAGTAAGCTGATAATAGATATAGAGGAAAGAATAAAATGTTTTTTGAACCAAAGGATAACTTTCATATAAGACCCAAGTAAATTAGTAGAACGCATTATATGACATTTTGGAAATATTACGAAAGGATAACTAAAAAAAACTGTAGCGGTAGTCGGATTCGAACCAACGACAAACGGATTATGATTCCGCTGCTCTAACCAACTGAGCTATACCGCCATAGAACAGCTAAAAAATGGCGGGGAGAGGACTCGAACCTCTGACCTTTGGGTTATGAGCCCAACGAGCTAACCACTGCTCCACCCCGCGTCAAGTAATAGCAAGATACTACCAAATGTGAAGGATTATCTTCAAGGAAGATGAAAACATTTTTCAAAAAAGTGGTTTTTCTTATAGAAAAGGAAGCAAAAGAGGCTCTCGCTCCCCTTTTTAATGATGATGAGTCAGTAATTCACTGGGTTGCTGCCGGCGAAGAAGCCGGAGATGGGGTCCAATCATAACGGTCTCGTCCTAATTGTGATCCTGGCATTATTGCCCATTGGGTGAATTCAAACGTAGGAAGATCTAACTGAGCTGGAGTAATGGCGACCTGCGGCGCTTCATTCCTATGAACCATATGCAGTAAAAATGGGTTGAATGGAGGATGTAAAGGGGTTTCTTGAACTTCTGCAACAGTTGTTGGACTGAATTCTTCATGGGATATTATTATCTCTGAATGGTCAGGATTAGCTGTTTCTTCTGTTGGGCGTCGGCACATAGGGCAGATGGTTTTATGCCGAAACCACTCAGTTAAACAGCTTTCGTGAAAAATATTATGGCATTTAGAAGCTTGGACCCAAACTTCCTCTATAGCGTCTTTAAGTTCAACGAGACAAATCGAACAACTCATTGTCGGATCCAAATTGTTTTTTTGAGTTCTATCTATTATTTGGAATGCTTCTATATTAGAAACTGTAGAAACGCTCATTTTTAAACATGCTGAGTTCAAAATTCTAAAGCACCATAACAATTAATTATGGTAAGCTATCTC
>JBAXUO010000201.1:0-2675 GCA_037129625.1 Chlamydiota bacterium | reverse complement strand
CCTACACCACAACCGGGTCTTTCGATATCATCATTTTTGAAAGGGATTTCTTTTCGTCCTTCCATTTGTTGAGAAGATTAATACCTTTCCCTCTCTAGTCAGAGGAACCTATTGGATCTCTTTTGAGATCTTGATGACCTTTAAGGCAATGGCGTGAAAACGAAAAGAGGATCTTTTTTCCTTTTTAACCCAATGGTTGGGGACAAAAGTCAGTGAGTCTTTTTAATGGTCGTCGAGTAAAAGTGATTCATAATGTAAATCCGGATTTATCAATTACATTGACAGCTTTAAATACATCAAAATCATCCTAAATGATGTCTTTAAACATATCTCAATAAAAGGATGCTTTTGTTTAAGTCTCTTATTTCCAGATGGGGAGTATGTATTTTCAAAAAAACCGCCGAGTTTTGCTACCATTCTTTTTACTGTTGGAGGTTTTTGCGGAAATTACTTATGGGTAGGCTCCCTTTAGGGGAGAGTAGTTGACTTCGGTCTATGGAAATGACCCCCTCAAACCTCGATGGGGCTAGGTTACTTTTAACCTAACATCAACCATTCCGGTTTAAATAAAAGTAAAATTCCCAGAGCTACTAATACCGACCCTCCGATTAAGTGACTGTATCGACTGAAGGAATTCGTGAAATTCGTTAACCGCGAAGATAAAACAGCTATCAGGAATACAATAATACTGCCCAGTAGAAAAACGAAAATATAGAGGAGTATATAAGAATAATAAGCAATTGGGGGAAGAGAAGACATGGCGAGTACCTGCGTATAGACTGCAGGTATCCCAGCTGAACATACGCCTTCAATTAGATTTACAAAAAAAGCTAAAACAATAATAGCGAGAGCAGAAATCCAAAACCCTTTTTTTTCAATCACATAGGAGAGCTTCTCTGATATCCGTTTTTTTTGTTTGCTTCCGGTGACTTTACATACGTTTTCTTTGTTTACGAAGAATTCTCGTATATAGAAGGCCCCTCCTAAAATAGCTACGGATCCAATGATGATTTTCACCATGTGAATATATCCGAGAAATAATATCAGATTCAGCCAGGCAATCATGAACATGAAGTAGACTAAACCGGATGTTAGAATAAAAATTCCTCCAAAAAGAATCAGTTTTTTTCGATCATTGATAGCGATTAAAAAAGAAAGAAGCATTACAAGTACCCACATAGCGCAAGGGTTAATTCCATCAATGGCTCCAAGCACTATAGTTACTAGGTGAAGAGAGAAATGTTTTATCTGGATTTCGCCAAAAATAGGAAGGGTAATAGAGGTTGGTAGGGATCCTTGTCCATGGCTTAGCTTTTCTTTTTTCAGGATCTTTTGGTGGATATCGAGAATAGCCTTTTCAATATCTTTCCCGGTTGTTTCTTCATCATTAAAACCGATGATGTATTGCTTATTTTGAATGATAGTAATAGGGACCGATCTTGAGTTGATTTTTAGATCCTTACTAATTTTTTGTAATATTCTTTGATTTTCGTTGTTTCCCCAGATTTCATATTGTTTTACTTCTAAAAAAGCATGTTTAGCTTGAAGCTTATCTAAAAATATTTTTTCTTTTTCGCAGTGAGGGCAGCCTTTTCCCCAAAAAAACAGTAACGATACATTTTCAGAGTTTTCTTGAGAAAAGAGAGAGAAGCTCCAAATAAGTAGAGAGAAGAAAATAAATACAAATTTTGTGTTTTTCATAAACCCTTGATTTCTTGATTAGACTTTCAGATATCAGGTTTTCTTTTCGAAAACAACAAATTTCTAGGTTAGTTAGAATCAATTTTTTATATTTATGCAATAGAATGGTGAAGAAAGCATTATTGGGATTAAACAACAATCAGAATGTGTGCTGGTATGTACTAACGATATGACATTCTCAATTAACTTATATATATACAAGATAATTTGCTTGGTATAGTATTTCTTTTAGCATCCAAGGGGTAACTATGCGTTGGCAAAATCGGTTTGGTATTTTTGGACTAATTCTATTGATAGGTGTAGTTTCTCTTGCTTTTGCAGAGGAGAAGGACGAGGCGTTAATTTTTAAATATAAAAAAGAACTTTCTATCACGGAAGTGCAAGAAAAAAATCTGCGTGATCTAGTTGCCAAATTTCAGAATTATCTTTCAACAAAGATGAAGGAGCTGGAGCTTCACAGCGATGAACTTAATAAAATGATTAAAGGTGAGGCAGATTTGAGTTTAATAAAAACCAAATTGCAAATCATAGCCAACATCCAAGCTGAAGCGAACTATGAGGACATAGCAAACGTTAGAACTATACAGAAGGTATTAACTTTTGAACAGATGACCAAGTGGCGAAGTATGCAAGAAGAATTTAAGAAAAATGCACAGAAAATTCAGAACGTGGGCCAGGAACCAAAAGGTATAGCTAAATGAAGAGACAATTAGGAAAGATTATAATTTTATGCACAACTGTTGCATTGCCTATTCATATATGTGCCTCAAGCGGTACTTGGAATGTCAATGCTACTGGAACTTGGAGTACCGCAGCCAATTGGACTCCTGTGGCCGTTCCTGGAACTGCTACTGGCGATGTGATTGGGTTGACATTCAATATCACCGCATCTCGAACTGTCACTATTAACACGACATCTCGTACAGCCGGTATTTTAAACATTGGAGATACGAATACCACGAGCTCTTATATCC
>JBAXUO010000200.1:0-2675 GCA_037129625.1 Chlamydiota bacterium | reverse complement strand
AGACCTCAAAAAATAGGCTCCTATGAAAGCCTCCTCCAAACCGAACAGTTCCTAAAAGATAAAAACCTTCTTCTATTTATCAACCGCATTGAAGACCACTTTCCGACTCTAAATATGGAAAGAATTGTAGAAGAGAACGATTCCTTACACACCCAAGCTGAAGCCATCCGTACTTGGTTACGAGCAAACCTACCAACAGTTCAAGCCGTCTTCTATTTAAATCTTTCATATGAAGGTTTAACACAAATTCCAGAGGAGATATCTCTTTTTACCGGTTTGACAGCACTACATTTAGACTACAACGCTATTAAACACATTCCAGCTAACATTTTCCAAGGGCTCAATCTGCTTCGAGATCTTGACCTCACCCGCAACCAACTTCAAATGCTTCCGCCCACCCTTTTCCAAGGACTCGTTCAGCTTCAAAATCTACACCTCTCCTGCAACCAGATTCAAGAGCTTCCACCCAATCTATTCCAAGGGCTCGTTCAGCTTCAAACGTTGAACCTCGACAACAACCAAATTCAAGTGCTTCCACCCACCCTCTTCCAAGGACTCATTCAGCTTCAATGGCTATTTCTCGAATACAACCAGATTCAAGTGCTTCCACCCACCCTTTTCCAAGGGCTCATTCATCTTCAACGGCTATTCCTCAACAACAACCAGATTCAAGCACTTTCACCCACCCTCTTCCAAGAACTCATTCAGCTTCAATGGCTAGACCTCAGAGCCAACCCCATTGAAAGGCTTAACCTTCTCTTACCTATTTTAAGACAAACAATTAATGCCGTGATCGGAACATAATATGTCTATACAACCCACAAGCGTTACTCAACTACCTCGTGATGCATTATCACTCATAGGCTCTTTAACCCATGAACTACATCCTTCGAAATCTTTACCAAAACTCTCTTTTCAAAGAAGAAAGATCTACTATAATATTTAAAAGCAAATAAATTTGAAAATTTTATTCAAATTACCCTATAATTAAAGAAAAAATAAAGAAATTACCATGAATATGCCTCATATAGAAATTGTCCCTTATGATCCTGCCTGGCCCCTTCAGTATGAAATAGAAAAAGGGCCTATCGAGCGAGCTTTAGGGATCAACTGCCTCGCCATCCATCATTTTGGCTCCACAAGTATTCCCGGACTCTTTGCAAAGCCTAAAATTGACATTCTTGCTGTTGTCAAAGACCTTTCGACCATCGACAATAATTCCTTAGAAAAGCTGGGATTTACAGCCAGAGGAGAAGTGATTCCTACCGGAAGATATTTTTCTAAAGACCATCCAAAAGTTCACCTTCATATTTTTAAACAAGGCAACCCGCTGATCAAACGAAATCTCCTATTTCGGGATTGGCTTAAGAACCATCCCCAAGATCGCGAAGCTTATGCGATAGTAAAGAAAAAGCTTTCTCTTATCCATAATGATGGCATGGAATATTGCCATGCAAAAACCCAATTTGTCGAAACGATTCTTGAGAAAGCTTCTAAAGAGAACTAAACCCAACTTACATTTGATTGGTAATCTAAAAAAATGGTAATCTAAAAATTCTTGTAACCTTAAGGATGGTTTTATGGCTCACAATGCATCAATAGTTTCAGAGAAGCTCTCTCAAAAAAGTTTTTCTTTATGGAAAGATTTGTTTCTTGTTGTAATGGGAAGCCTTGTATTAGCTCTTTGTGGCCCTATTTCCATAAAACTTCCTTTCACTTTAGTTCCGATAGCTCTAGCTCCTCATATCTGTTTAGCTCTTGGCGCCCTATTAGGAAGAAATCGAGGTTCTTTAGCTGTTCTTCTTTTTATTTTTCAAGGTGTAATAGGTCTTCCGGTCTTTGCTTTAGGTAACTTTGGGCTGCTATGCTTATTTGGCCCGACGGGGGGATATATAGTTGGGTATGTAGCTGCGGCTTATTTCACCGGGTATCTATGTGAAAGAATCCAAGAAAAAAGCTCCTATAAAACTTTTTTAGCGCTGGCTACAGGCAATGCAATCATTTATTTGTTTGGAATTCCCCAACTCTCCTTTTTCATCGGGTTTCCATCGGCTATTCTATTGGGTTTTCTTCCCTTTTTAATAGGAGATGCATTGAAGCTCTTGTTGGTGTATAAGGGAATCAAACTGTACAGATAATTTCTTACCTAATTTTCGAAGGCTCTTTTTTTTAAAACGAAAAAACTCCATTTGACGAAAAACCCTATTTTAAGTAAAAATGAGTCCTTTCCTGGCGATCGTAGCTCAGTTGGTTAGAGCGTTGGATTGTGGTTCCAAATGTCGCGGGTTCGAAACCCGTCGATCGCCCATTTTTTTTGGGAATAAAGCTGTGTCTATCATTGACTCTCTTATACTTGGCATCATTCAAGGACTCACCGAGTTTTTGCCAATCAGTTCCTCTTCGCATCTCAAATTAGCTAAACTTTTCCTCAATGTTCCGCCCGATGTGATGTTTGATCTGATCTGTAATGCAGGGACCCTCCTAGCTTTAGTCTTATTCCTAATGAAAGAACTCTATTTCATACTCACAAAAAAACCTCTGGAAATCCTATGGTTTGCTGTAGCTACCCTCCCCTTGTTTCCGATGTATTTCTTAGGACATCGTCTGTTCACATGGGCGGCCGACCCCCATTTTCTTGGATTTTTTTTGATGATTACTTCTCTTATTTTATTTCT
>JBAXUO010000020.1:0-13476 GCA_037129625.1 Chlamydiota bacterium | reverse complement strand
AGAAGAAGATTTTTCGTAGATCTACTATTGGACAAGTTTAGGAATCGCAGAAGATGATTTTGTGGACTTTTCACAACAGACTATTGTTCCTCTTGAGGTAAACTCCGGTTTTTCTAAAAGAAAGAAAAGTCTTTTGGTCTTCGATGAAAAATTTTCAAAAGGAGAAGAGGCTCCATTAGTGCTTTCTAGAGCGTCTTTAAGAAATTTTGCTTTTGACGGAAAAATTGTTAATTATCCCTTATATGGGATTTGTCTTTTCCCTCGTTTCCGCTAATCGATCATTTGGCTAAGTTCTTTCACGAGGCCAAGAAGAACCTCTTTTTGCTTTATAGAAGGATGAAAAAGAGAGCTCTTCATCAAATCCTTTAAGCGAAAAAGCGTTTGTATCGATTGATCGGCTAGGTTAGGTAATCGTTTATCCGTTCTTTCTAATGGAAAGGTTTCCCGAATTAATGAAAGGATTTCACTTTTAGGAGCGCCGTCATATTTCTGCACAATTTCAAGCTTTTTTTCAAAAGGGCCAGTGCGACTAGCTAAAGTATAAACGGCTTGTCGAGGCATCTCATCCACTTTTTCATGTAATTCTTTAGGCATGGAAGTGTAAAATTCATAATATTGGAGGAAATTATAGGGAGTTTGTCGATTCCCATAGGTAGTGATAAGCCAAGCTGTAAAAGCTCCTTCTTTATAGGTTTTGAGAATCTCTTGAGCCTTTTTTATCCTTTCTCCATGAAGTATTACCGCCTGGTTAGTAATGGCTTTTACTTCAGCCGTTAAATCTAGAAGATGTTTTAAATCCCCGTCGATATCCGTAGATTCACTTTCTCGATATTGTAAAAGAATATCAGAAAGAAGGTTTTTTTCTTTTTCACTTAGAGAAGAGACTTGGAAAACTCCGGAAAAACTGGACAGATTGCCTTGAGTCGAACGCTCTGCCAGGGCCGTGATTTTCTGTGACTCTTTTTGTTTTAAACGTAAATTTAAAAGAGTGTTAAAATTCACCATAAATTCCTCTCCTCGTAATGTAAAAAAGCTTTACATTCTTTCTAAAATTTCTTTCGCAAGAGATTTATAATCCTCGGCAGCCCGACTTTCCGGGGCCGTTTCAAATACCGGCTTTCCATAAATGGTTGCTTCCGAAACTGCGATGTCTCTTCTGATCTTAGAAGATAGTAATTTTCCGGGAAAGGTGTTTTCTATTACTTTTTTAAATTCTTGATTGCTTTTTCCTCTTGGATTCCAAAAAGAAAGCGCTACGCCTAAAACAGATAGAGAATGACGCTCTGCAATATTAGAAAGAAAAAGAGCTAATCTTTGTAACCCTTTAACACTGTAAAATTCGGGGGTGGCACAAATCAAAGAATGGTGAGCGGCAATAAGAGAAGATTCCGTTAACCAGCAAAGAGATGGAGGTGTGTCAATAAGTACAAAATCATAGTTCAGATTTTTTATTAGGATTTCTTTTAATCTTTCATGAGAATATCGATCGGCCGCAAGAACTCCGGTCACTTCCACTCTTTCTAGCCACGTATCTGCAGGAATTAAATCTAAAGATGGAATAGAAGTGGGAACTATCACATCATGAATAGATTTTTCTCCTTGGAGAACAGGCGCTAAACTCTCCTTATCATCCGGATCAAAACCTAAGCCTGTTGTTAAATTAGCCTGAGCATCAAAGTCAATTAAAAGAACTTTTTTCTTATGATACTTTGTAAGCGCGGCTGCTAAATGAAGCGTTGTCGACGTTTTTGCTGTGCCCCCTTTGAAACTGCACACCGCAATAATTTTCATTATTTTTCTCCTGCTTTAGTTTCAAAAGGAGATACTAAAGACCTTTCTTCTTTCTCTTTTTTTATTGTGGCAAGAAAATGAGAAAAATCTACTTCGCCATGCACTACATTGTCACGGGTCCGAAGCGAAACGGTTTTGTTGCTCATTTCTTGATCTCCTACCGTTAACATATAATTGATTTTTAATAATTGTGCATTTCGAATCTTTTTTCCAACCGATTCATTGGAATCATCGACATCACAAGGGATTCCATTTTTTTGCATGATCTTACGTAGTTCATGAGCATAATCATTATGACGATCCGCAACCGGAATAAATCGAACTCCAATAGGACTGATCCAGAAAGGGAATTTTCCGGCAAAATGTTCAATCAAAATACCGAAAAACCTTTCTAAAGAACCGTAAAGAACTCGGTGGATCATCACAGGTCGTTTATGTTCACCGGAAGGGGCAACATAATGTAGATCAAATTTTGCAGGTAAAGAAAAGTCCAGTTGAATGGTTGCGCACTGCCAAGTTCTCCCTAAAGCATCTCGGATATGAAAGTCAATTTTAGGTCCATAAAAAGCCCCATCCCCTTCATTAATCCGATACGGTTGACCCCACTTATCCAGAGCCCCTTTTAAACCGTTGGTTGCCATTTCCCATTCGGCATCAGAGCCAATGGTTTTAGATTTTTCGGGTCGAGTGGATAATTCGAGACGATAAGAGTCGATCCCAAAAGTTTTATATAGTTGGTCGGCCAGACGAATGACATTAAAAATTTCTGTTTCAATGTCTTCGGGTTTCATAATGATGTGAGCATCATCTTGATGGAAACTTCGAACCCGGAATAATCCGTTAAGAGCGCCTGATGCCTCATGCCGATGAACCGGGCCAAACTCAGCCACACGAAGAGGCAGTTCTCGATAACTATGAAGAGTCGATTTGTAAAAAAGCATGCAACCGGGGCAATTCATAGGCTTAAGTGCATATTCATGCTTCTCAACCTCTGATATATACATGTTTTGTTTGTAATGGAGCCAATGACCTGATTGGATCCAAAGTTCTTTGCTCATGAGAAGAGGTGTTTTAATCTCCACATAGTTATTTTCTGTATGAAGTTCTCTTTCAAGGCATATTAGATTTTCCCAAATAACCATTCCTTTAGGATGTATGAAGGGCATGCCGGGGGCCTCTTCTTTAATAGAGAATAGATCCAGCTGTTGGCCCAGCATTTTGTGATCTCTTTTTTTGGCCTCTTCCAATAGATGGAGGTATTCTTTTAGTAGTTTTTTATCAGGAAAGGCAATCCCATAGATTCTTGTGAGCATTTCCCTTGTTTGATCCGCTCTCCAATAAGCACCGGAGGTTTTTAAAACGGCGAAAGCTTTTATTTTCCCTAGGTAAGGAATATGGGGGCCTAAACAGAGATCAAAAAATTCCCCTTGATGATAAACACTGATGGAGCTTTCTTCTAGACCTTCAATGAGTTCTGTTTTGTAGGGATTTTTAGTAAAAGCAAGTAGGGCTTCTTTTTTATTTCGAAACATTTCCCTTTTTGGACGTAGGTTTTCTGCTAAGATGTTTTGTACTTCCTTTTCAATTTTCTCAAAATCTTCTTCTGAGATTTTTAGATTCGCAAAGTCGTAGTAAAATCCATTTTCAATAGCAGGCCCAATCGTGGGAATCGCTTCCGGCCAAAGACGTAAGACGGCTTGTGCGAGAACGTGAGAAGCGCTATGCCAAAAAACTTCTTTTCCTTTCGCATCTTCGAAGGACCAAAAGGTAACTTCATCGCCATTTTGTAAAAGGGTTTCAAAATCTTTTAGAAGTCCGTTAACGGAAGCCGCGACAGCTTGATGAGGTGCTGTGAGATGGAGTTTTTTAGCAAGGTCAGAAAGGGAACTTCCTTCTGGCATTTCTTCTTCTTTCTTATTGACTCGAATAATCATAGAAATCCCTTAATATAAAGTTATTGGTCTTAAAGGATATATTGTATATAAAACACCGATAAAAAACAAAGCCTAAGAAGAAAATTTTGTGGGCTTTATTTGCGTTTTTTTTCTATGATACAAGCTAAAGTGGAGGAAAAATGAACATTTTTCACAAGATGGGATGTCTTTGTTTTATTCTGGGTTGGGGGGCTCTTTATGCTTTACCTGTGAATAATCCGGCTTCCCCTAAAATTGTCGAAGAGGGTTTTTTCCTTTCACCCGGAAGCTCATGGAGCGTAAGAGCCGGATATGAAGGGAGTTTTGTTCTCGATTACCATTTGAAAAAAGATATAAAGAATAAAATCGATTCCTTTCATCAAGATACACAAGCCGGAAGTGTGACTCTAAATTTTTTAAATCGATGCGATGTGTATGGCCTGTTAGGCGCTTCTCGAGCCAAAGCCCGTTATCGTTATGAGGGGTTGGAGAATATGTATACCTTGGTGGAGTTTGAATCTCATTACCAATTTTCTTGGGGAGCAGGGATTAAGGCTATCTTGTTTGATTGGGGAAAAACAAATTTGGAAATGGGAGGCCGTTATTTTCGATCGAGAGGAGATTTTGAGTCTTTGGATAAAAATGGAACCCCGGTTAGTGATTTCGGAGGAGGCTATCATCTAAGAGGATGGCAAATCGATTTGGGGATTTCTTACAAGATGGATATTTTTGTTCCTTACATTGCAGCTAAGTATTCTAGAATTCAAAGTACAATTCATGCAAAACATGGTATAGATATTTCCTCGTCCGGAAATAAACTCTCTCATCTAGAGAATAAACGAAAATATGGGATGGCTCTGGGTTGCAGTTTGTCCACCGGAAAACTTTTTGTTCTTACAGCAGAAGCGAGACTGATTGATGAAGAAGCTTTTACGATTTCAGGCGAGATTAAATTTTAAGGGATTTTTTTTCCTTTGCCTAATTTTTTTTGGAAAGATTTTTGGTTTTACTACAGGGCATCTTTTTGCTCCGGCGATCAATCAAAAAGGGATTTGGATCCCCGATACTTATCCGGTGAATGCAAGAGTGGGCCTTGAGTATACGCACATATTTGATGAGAAATTGGTCTTTTCAAAAGAGTATCGAAATGCGAGTTATTTTGTGAATACGATACCGGGTCATTCGCTTCTTGCTTTTCTTACCCTAAATGTAAAAGAAAGAGTGGATCTTTCATTTTTTGGAGGCGAGCTTCAGTTACATCCTAAGGTTCATTATGAATCTAATTCTTTTGATATTCAGGGTGAAAAAGGTTTTCTTTGGAAAGCCCAGGGCAAGGCGATTATTTTTGAAGTAAAAAACACTTCCGTCTGTTTGGAAGCTCAATATGGAAGAAGCTCAGCTTCTGTTTCTTCTGTGAAGAGAGCTCGTCTTACCTACCATGAATGGGAAATTGGACTGGGACTTGCACAAAAAATTTCTTTTTTTATCCCCTATGCAGGCATTTCATTTCGAAATGCTGTCCTTCGATATTCTCATCCTTCTTTTGGGTCCCGTGGTCATCTTCGAATGATGCAGGATCATAAAAGAGGGATTTTTTTGGGGGCTAGTGTAAGTCCTCTTCCCTATTTTTTCTTACAGATTGAAGGGCGTTTGATCCATGAGAAATCTATAGCCGGCACATTAGATGTCCGGTTTTGATTTTTCACAATGTGAATTTTCACAACGTGAATTTTCACATTGGAAAAAAGTAGCGACTCAGATAAACTCATTCTTTTGTTCATGGAAATGAGGTTTAATTATGCGCCGTTTTTTTAGTATATGTCTTTTGTGTCTTTTCCCTTTGATTGTCGTTGCGCATGAGGAGATGGATGGCAAGCAAGAAGAAGCCGATATCGGAGCTCTCCAAAAGTGGCTTAAAGATAAAAGATTAGTTACCGTGAAGGAAATCGGGGGCAATCTTTCTTTAAGCGGTGAAGTTCGAGTGGAGATGCAGGGTACTCATGAAAGAAAGAATGTTCTTATTCTTCCAAAACCCAATGACCAGCAACGAGGACATGGTGGTTTTAAGCCATCCTATGGATGGGATGTGGAAGTCAATATTATGCTGGATTATCATACGGATAGAACCTGGGCAGCAGTAAAATTGGAATTTGATAATGACATGGGAACTTTTTCCGGAACGACCAATAAGATTAAATTAGAAAAAGCCTTTTTAGGTGGAAGAATTATTGCAGGAGATACAGTCACTTTTGATGCGGAAATCGGCCGTCGCTTTTTGAATCAGGTGTATGATTCGAAAGTGGAATTTTCGAGTTTATATGATGGTCTTTTACTTCGATTTAGCAAGGCTTCTGAGGCGATTGGAGATTTTTATATCAATGCCGGACCTTTTGTTGTAGATGATAAATTCAATCATTATGCATGGATTGCGGAACTAGGATTTCTCCGCATCGGTAATACCGGATTTTTTGTTAAGTATTCGATTGTGGACTGGAAAAAACATTATTCTAACAAGTCTGATTCAACAAAAACTAAGAATCCACGCTTTGATTATCTTGTCAATCAGCTGATGTTAGGGTATCAATGTAATTTACCTTCTTGGAATAAATTCTTAAAGGTATATCTCGCAGGTCTTTATAATCCTTATGCTAAACCTCTTGAAGTCATTTCTTATAAACGGGCGAATTTGGGTTGGTACGTAGGCGTTTCTCTTGGACAAATTCGCAAAGCGGGAGATTGGGCTTTTGATACAAACTATCAGTGGGTACGAGCTCAGACGGTTCCCGATTTCGATGCCGGTGGGATTAAAAGAGGTAATGCAGAAGATGTAGGAACCTATACAGTGAAACAAGACGGTACAGGGGGCGCGATCACCAACAAACGTATTACGGTGGGTGGTGGTAATTTCAAAGGTCTTGCGATTGACTTTCTTTATGCTTTTACTGCTAGTTTAACTATGCAAAATTCGCTTGCTTTTTCGAAAACATTAGATCATGCGATCGGCCCTAGCATTCATTATCTTCAATACGAAATCGAACTCATTTACGCCTTCTAGTAAAAGCCCCGTTTTTCGGGGCTTTTTCATTTTAAGTTTAAGATTGTCCTTTCCGAGAAAAGAGAGCTTTCTGTAAGCTAATAGAAACGATTTTACATAAATTTCATTTGGGGAAAAGGGGTTGTTGTTTTATGGTGCAACCTTATGAAGATTTTACAGATAAAGAGTTGAAAATTCTCGAAAAGTATGTAACCAATACTTCCGGGCATATCTTTGTTCTTCGGAATCTTCCGGAAGTGATAAAAGGGGCTCTTTTTTCTCGCTATTCCCGATCTAACTTGGGTCTTCGCTCTCTTTTATTAAAAGAGTTCATTTTAAATGCAGAGACGGACTTCTCTTCGATCACCGGAAAAATAGAAGAAGATCAAGGGGAAGAACAGTTGGTTGCCATAAAAAAGGCACAAGGTTTTTATGATCGAATTTTAGACGGTTATGGAGATGATTCCATTGGGGAATTGGGTGGCGCTCATCTGGCAATGGAAAATGTGTCGATGATTGCAGCTAAAGCGATTGAAGATTGTCGCATTGGAGGCTCTCCGTTAGAAAAATCCACCCGTTATATTTATTTCGATCAAAAAATAAATAATTAATACCTTTTTTACAGAGATCCTGTAATTTTAACGTCGGCCTTCCGAGATCTCTATGTCGCAACTTGTAATCTGCTTTTTGATACCTATAGCAAATTAATCCCCTCTTTAACAGCGAAAATCGAACAAAAATTTCCTAAAGAACCTCATATTTCAAGTGGGGCTTATACAGCTGCTCTGCGAGCGAAGGTTCTTGATTGTCTTCGAGGTTTGCTCCCCGCTAGCACATTGACTAATGTGGGACTTTTTGGTAACGGTCGCTATTTTGAACATTTGATACAAAAACTCAAAACACATCCTCTTACCGAATTGCAGGAAATAGGAAAAGATTCTTTTCAAGAGCTCAACAAAGTGATTCCTTCTTTTATTCGAAGAGCTGATGTGTCTAACAAATATTTTATTTCATATTCTCAGTTTGTGGAACAAGTGAGAAATGATGTAAAAATTTTGGCGAAAGTTCATTCTCCGCAAATGAAAGAAGGGATGAAGCCTGGGGTTTCATTAATCTCCTATGACAGCGATTGTTTATATAAAATGGCAGGGGCTTTGCTATTTGAATACTCCGAACATTCTTTGAAAGAATTGCAAGACTATTGTAAAAAGCTTCCCGAAGAGGATCTCCTTCGTATTTTTGATTCCGTTTGTATCCCAAGAGAAAATCGAAGGCACAAATCTTCTAGAGCTTTAGAGACCGTATTTTTTACTTTTGAAATGCTTTGTGATTTTGGAATTTATCGGGATTTGGAAAGACATCGTATGTTATCTCAACAAAGACAATTACTCACTTGCCAGTACGGGTATTTTATTCCATCGGAAATTCTTGGAACTGAAATGGAAAAAGAATATGTGCTAGCGATGGATTGTGCAAAAAAAGCTTATGATACTATCGCTGCAGAACTTCCTGAAGAGGCCCAATATGTTGTCCCTATGGCGTATAATGTTCCTTGGTATTTTCATATAAATCTTAGATCCTTGCAGTGGCTCACAGAGCTTCGATCGGCTCCGGCCGGTCATTCCAGCTATCGGCTGGTGGCTCAAGAAATGGTGAAACAAGTGTGCGCTGTTTTCCCTCAATTAGAAAGATTTTTTAAATTTGTGAATTTCGATGGTTATGATTTGGGAAGAATGGACCAAGAAATTCGCCGATCCGAAAAAAAACGGGAAGGATAGAGAGATCCTTTTAATTTTTTTGTTCAGAATTATCGTATTTAGGTTGTATGAGGAAATTTTTCATTTTTGTTCTTTTTCTGGCTTCTTCCCTTTTTGCATGGTGGGATACGGAACATATGGTAATTGCGAAAATTGCTTATATGAATATGGATGAAAACGCTAAAAAAAAGTCTGAAGACTTGGTTGAGGAATTGGCTGAATTTTACCCTTCGACTTCCACTTTTGTAACCGCTTCTACTTGGGCTGATGAAGTAGCAAATCGTGGATTCCCCCCCGGATGGAAGTGGCATACTTATAAAAGAGTGTATGATCCCAACCATATTGTGTCCGAGAAAACGAAGAAAACTATTTTAGAAAAAGCGGGGAAAAATGATGCTATTTTTGGTATACGGCAGGCGATTGCAACGCTAAAAAACAAACAAGCGACCCGTTTTGAACAAGCGATTATGTTTCGATACTTGATTCATATTGTAGGGGATATTCATATGCCTCTTCATTGTGGTTCTTTATATAATCAAGAATTTCCCAAATCGGACTTTTCAGGGGCTAAATACCCTCTATTATTAAAAACAGAAAAGAAGTCGTTGCATGCTTTTTGGGATGGCTGTTTGGGAAGAGATGTAAAAAGACTGAAAATCCCTTTGACGAAAGAGGGCGAAAAAGTCGTTGAGGAATTTGCAAAAGAAGTGGTTGTATTATTTCCTAAAGAAAGTCTTGTAGAGATCCATGAGATGAATATCTCACATTGGGCGGAAGAGAGCTTTTCCATTGTAGAAAATTCGGTCTATGTGGGAATTAGTCCAAATACAGTACCTACGAAGGAATATATTGAGAAGAATAGAAAGATAGCCTTCCAAAGGCTTGCTTTGGCAGGCTATCGATTAGCCAAGCTTTTGAATGAGATCTTTTACATTCCCCCCAATGGAGAATAGTTCAGTCTTATTTTGTGTTTATGACGGTACTATCTCCTACGAGTAAAGTGGTAGGTCCAAGATCGCCTAGGTGAAGGTTGTTTGTATTGGGGCCTGTGATTTTACAAGTGATTCTTCCGGCTAAGAAGTTAATTTGAAGCTCTTTGATTTGAACAATTTGATGAAAAAATTCTCCGGAATCGGCTACATGTTCTTCTAAAAGATAAATAATATTGCCGGACGTTAAATGATTTGGAAAAGATTTTTGCCAAACAGATTGAAATTGGGTGAGAGTACAAAATCCGGTATTTTCTAAAGAAGTACAAGGGTTCAGGATAGAGACAACTTGAGAATTAATTCCATAGAGTTTCAAAATTTTTCCATTAGGGTCTAAAGGGTCTCGAGAAATATTGGCATCTTTAGCATTAAGGATGTAAACGAGTTTTTCCTCTCCAACACTTTTTAAAGAGGATTTTTTAGCCGTTTCGTCCGGAAGAAATTTGGAATCATTTCCAAATTGAGCGAGGGGTTGTTCTGGAGTGAGGTTCTCTGCGAATAGGCAGCCGAAAATAGAGAGAAAAAAAAGGGCAGAAGATAAGATTTTCATAACGTTTCCATTTATTTAGTGCTTTGAATGCATAGTAGAGGGGGTTTCAAAAAAAGGCAATTGTTTATTCTGAAATGCACCTTAAAACAAATTGTAATATGCAAATATATAGCGATATATGGTAAAATTTCATCGCTTTGGATACAGGTAGGCGATGACAATTATACAAAAAAATCCTTTAGATTTAAACTTTTCAAGAGAAATAGCCCGCCATCTGTACCAAATAGATCCAAAAGAGGAGCGTTGGCAGTCTTTGGTAGAAGAAAAACTAGTTTCTATTGGTTGCTATACCAAAAATATGGTGAGCCGTTTTGAAAAAGATACTTGTTTAGTTCCTAATTTGGTGATGCGATATAATTTGCGATTAAGCGCAGCAATAAATTGTTTGTCTTTTCCTTCATTTGATTTGCATAATTTTTTTGAAGAAGAACTTGTTGAGGTGAAAAATAAATTTAACATTCTTTTTCCGGCACTTGATGTAGATCAGTTTTTAACCAGTGTTCGTATTTCTCATGTAGGAAGAAAGCTTTTTTCTTTTGCTGCAAATAAAGGAAGAGAATTTTTTCGAGGCGATTTTGAGGTGCCTTACATTAGAGAAGATTTTCGAAATTGGAAAACACAATGTATTGTGGGAATGCCTGAAAATTTAAAGCCTATTGAATCAGATTTTGAGAAAGACCCTGTTCTTTGTTCTCAGGTTTGTTCTATTACAGGACTTCCTATACGAGTCCCTTTTTTAGGATATGGGGACACATTATTTGAAGAAAGTCTAATCAAAGTTTGGCTGTGTCAATATGATGTAAATCCTATAATTTTAAAAAATCCATTAAAGGATAATTTGCCCTTAACTATCCATCGGACATCTTTTAATTATACACTTTCTGATACAATTGAACTTCGGTTGATGCTATTACAAGCTCATCGTCAAAATCAAAGGGCTCAAAAAATAGAAAGTTCTATGAGAGAAGTATCAAGCTCTTTTTTTTAATAAAGCCTTGCTTTTCGGGGAGGAACAGCTTTTGATTTTCACGACACCATCTTGTGACGGATAAACCACTATTAATTTGTTCTCGGATTTTCTTTTCCCATTTGAGTCTTTTTTCGGGGGATGGGGATTTAGACATACATTACTCCTTTGGTTAAAAAAGGGAATAATGCTGGATACGTTAAATCGAAAAAAGATGGCTATATTAGACGCTTACCTAGCAGTAACTACCCAAAGACTACCTGATCCTGACCCATGATATTTGTCCGCAATTTTTCCCAGAGTGTACGCTCTCTCTGGTAGGGGTCGTTGGCCAATTGTCTTTCTTCTTCAGTTAGGTTTATGAGAAATCGATAGCCTTCGATGCAATCGGATGTGATTTTCTCACGTTCAACTGCTGCGGTTCTGCGGACGAGTTGGCTGAGATCGTCCCAGTCGAAATCTCTTCCTTTCTCGAATTTTTCCATTAGCTGTTCTGGATGAAAAGCATCACGTGACTGCCAGAGTTTCAGGACGACAAGACGGCGGATGAGCTGTTGGTCAAGTGGCTTGACCGCAAATATACCTAGGTCGTAGATGTCGCGTGCTTTGTTCCTCTGATAGCATGCGCGTATTTTTTCAGCTATGATCTCGGACAATGCAAGGCAGTTGATTTCGACGGGGATAAAGGGCAGTAGTTTGAAATAGGTCTGTTCGCATTGAGACCGCCGCTCAATTGTCAGAGTAGGCGTCTCTCGGCAGCTGATTTGGATCTTTACCTCACTTTCACCACTGCTATTCCAAGAGTGAGTATAGATGGGATTGACACCCCATGAAAGACCATCTTGTGTTTCGTAATAGCTGTCATCTGGAATGTTGAATTGAATTCCATGAAAGGGTTGGTTGAAGGCATCCATCATATCGAGGATAATTGCCTCGTGGTCGTGCTCCTCCAAAGCTGTAAAATCCAGATCAGTTGAAAAGCGTCCTTGATTACCAATGACCATTTTTCGCAGGCAAGTACCACCTTTGAATGCGAATCGATTAAGCAAGCCACGCTCTGCCAGGAGTTGAAGCAGAAATGTTAATATAACTTCCTTTTCCGCGATCATAATATCGCGCAGGCCGGATTCGGCGGAATATCGCCGTAATTGGGTTTGCGAGAGCATTTTCATGTCTCCCTCTTGATGGTTCGCCGGCGGCCGAGTCCAGCGCAGCCGTGTAGTTCTTTCCGCGTCACATTGACAAATAGATGCCAGGTTTCGTTATAGTCGATGGCTCCTTGTGACCCTCCCTTTGGACCAAAGAACGTCTTGCGTCCATTACTGGCTAATCGTAGCAAGCATTCTCGTTCACAACACGGAATATCTGCGTTCAGGTAATCCAAAAGCCAGCCGAATCGACGGATTAGCGGTGATGATCCGATCCGCTCAAGATAATTGGTCACCTTCCCCCAATTGAGCCGCCGACAAGCGGTTCCCAGAATGTATGTTGCCTCTCCGATGCCCCCGGCCAGTTCAGGGCGGTCGATACAATCAATAACTGTCTTTTCGAGGTCGGACATGATGATTTTGTACCCGAGAACATCAATCGAACTAAATCCGAAGAACTTGCGCGCTACAGGATTCACGATCCGGACTTGAGCATCACCGATCCAACGATCGCGCAGATGTTTTGGCGTCACGAGCCAAATTACATTACGATGCTGGGTTGTAAGCCCGTAATGGGTGGCGGCCGAGCCGAAGCCGATGTAGTAGGGCTCAACGATACGGCTGGCAAGCGCCAGGAGATTACTCTCACCTAAAGCCTCAGGTCCTTGATTTGGTTCAATGAACAGGTACTTCCCCCAGCTTGCCCTTTCCAGCCAGCCTTTTCGGCGCAGGGAATTGATCACATGATCAGCAGCTTTTGAGCTAACCCCGAGAAGTTTGATGATCTCCGGCCGCGCGATCTCTCGCCGCCCTTGTTCAGTCAGGGTGAGCACGATACGGCTTTCCTGAGGCGATAATGAGCGAATGGCAAATTTCATAGTATTCTCCAGCACAAAACCTCTTAAAAACCTGGGTTATGATACACACATTATCAGGATGAGTAGAAAGCGTCAACCATTAAAAGGATTTTATTTTCCATATAATTCTCTATGTCTTGATCGGGGTATGATTTATACCCTAATCGTTACCCACAAGTCTTAACAGTCTTGTATTCAGTCACTTTCAAACCTAGAGCGTCAAGGCTAAGGCAATTGTTGGCTTTGGCATAAAATGCCACACCTTTTCTCTCCTGAAAAGGGTTGCATTGAACACTTACTCGACCTGTCTTTTTTCAAATTTTCCCAATGGAAAATAGGACTTGTGGGTAACGATCAGCTGCTAGGACTGATCACATCTCCAATAAGTAAAGAAGCTTCACTTAATGCAACGATGGATTCTGGTGAAGAAGGATTCAGAGTTTCTTCCATTTCCTCTATAGACCATAGAG
>JBAXUO010000002.1:0-23700 GCA_037129625.1 Chlamydiota bacterium | reverse complement strand
CTTAGAACAACTTGTAACCATTAAAACAAAAAGATATGAACAAGCTTTGAAATTAATGGAAGAAAAAACTACTCTGTTAGAAAAAGAGAAAAAAATCCTACAGGAAAAAGAAAGTGAAAAAGAAGAAATCCTTCTTCATAAACAATCCAAAATGGACCAACTAAGGAATCTTCTCGATGAAGGAACCACTTCAGATAAAATTCAATTGATGAAAAACTACTTACAAGTTGTCGACGAAAAGGTATATGAAAAAGAAAGAGAAGTAGAGAGGCAAAAAGGAGTCGTAGAAAAAGCTAAAAAAGAATTGGAAATAGCCAAAACCAATTTTTTTCAAAGGAAAAAAGATTTAGAAAAGCTTGAAATACATAGAACAGAATGGCAAAAAGAAGTAAAACATTGGATTTTACACCAAGAAGAAATCGAACAGGATGAACAGGGATCGACTAAACATATTTTAAAAAAACAAGAAGAGAAAAAAAGGAAATAATAAGCTCTATGACACATAAGATTGATAATAATCCCCCTGAAAAATTCGATAAAGACTCAAATGATGACATTTCTTCTTTTGATGCCATAAGTCCAATAAAAGACTTCCCTTCAAAAGATAAAAAGGTTAATGAAAAAGAAGAAGGAAAGAAAAAGACACTCTCTCCTCTTGATCTTCCTTATAGGAAAAAAGGTAGTAAAAAGACAGATATGTCCACAAGAAAAATAGGTAAATCCGATTCTTTTGACAAAGAAACCCTGGATCCAAGTTTTCAAGAATTCCTCAAAATATTCTCCTTAAATCAAAAAATGATTTCAGGGAATCCTTCGATGGAGTTAAAGAAACTCATTGCGCCCTCTCTTCAAGAACTTTTGCTTGCCCTAATGCAAGCCCTAAAAAAAGCGCCCTCTTTAGATAAACTACCCCCATCCCTCTTTCAAACCCTACAATCAGCTCTTGATACTTTGCAAAATTTACTTCCCTCTCTACCTGCAGATTCTTCCGATATCACAAAAAAAACGATACTGACTCTAAGCTCCGGCTACCAAGATATCCTAGAAAACCAAAAATCACCCATCCCCCCCCTTGCTTGGCAAAACATCGAAAATTTTTTCCTCTTTTTAGCTTCCAACAAAGATGTATCTCTTAGCGCTGCGGAAGAACAAAGCCTTGCTTCTCTAATGAACGCAATAGAAAAAAAGATCTCTTCCTTACCAAAAAAAATGGAGAAAAACTTTGCTGCCGTTCTTCAAAAAATGGGAACATTTCCCTCTTTTTCTCATCTAAAACCTCAGTTACAAAACCTCAGACACTCTATTTTCACTACAACAAAAACGATAGAAAAAACACCAATAAAAAAAGATGAGGTCAGCAAAATATCTCCCCAAGAATTACGATCCCCTTATGAAACCTTTATCCCCCACAAAATGGATATAACTCCCCCGGCCTATCTCTCTCCCAAAATTAATGTCCTTTTTGACCATATGGTCGGACTTCTATCTTATTCCAAAAACATCGGAATTTCTGAAACGGAAGTCATTTTGAATTCCCCTAGTTTTAAAAATTCCGTTTTTTACCAAGCTAAAATCTTTATTATAAGACATGACACAGCTCCCGATTCATTTAATATTCGATTAACCGGCTCTCCGGAAGCTGTGGATCTATTTAATAGCAATATGCCCCAACTAGCCTCGGCATTTAGAGAAAGTTTTCTTTCCGGAGACGTTTCTTTCCAAATTGGAAGACTCTCAGCAGAGCAAACAACAACTGAAAAACCCATTTTTCATAGAAAAGAAAAAGTACAAGACCAAGAAAAAGATAACCCAAATGGGTAAAGTATGGAACCGGTAAAAACCCCTTTCTTCTGGATTAAAAAAATTCAAAATGCTTTGGTGGATATGGATATGATTCCACTCTTCCGAGCCCCCAAACCTTGCGATTGGCAGGCACTATCCTCTTCTTTAGCCAAAGAATTTAATATACCCGATCTATCCATCAAGCCCTCCGAAATGATTTGGAAACCAAAAGAAGAATTTAATGAAGGCTTCGGAGAAAATCCTATCATTTTACAATTCACCCTCTCCCCATTACACGGACAAATCTCTTGGATCCTGAGTCAAGAAGACATTGAAAAAATCACCTCTTCTTTTTTACTCACCCATCCCTACTCACAAAGCCTCTCTTCCGAAATTCTCCAAGAAGGCTTTTACCGATACCTCGTCTTAAATACTCTCTATCTTTTAGAAAAAAACAATCTCTTCCCTACCCTTTCTCCCAAAATGACCGAAACCTCTTTACAAGAAGAAGAAGGGGCTCTTACCCTGGATGTCTATATTACTTTTCAAAATAAAAACACCGTTGGACGGTTGTTACTACCTTCCACCTTTCAAAAATCCTGGGAAAAGCATTTTCAACAATTTCCGCCGACTTCTCTATCCGATCTATCACACTCCATAGAAATTCCCCTATCTTTAGTGGGCGGTTTCTCAAAGCTCTCTTACCAAGAACTACAAAAAGTTCGCATCGGCGATTTTATTATCCTCGATCAAAAAAAATATGACCCTAATACCGAAAAAGGGATAGTCACACTCCAACTCGGAAATATTTCTCTCTTCCACGCAAAAATCAAACAAAATAGAATTAAATTGTTGGACTTTGCTTTTTATTATGAGGAAAACACCATGACAGAAAAAATTGCATCAAACCCATCTCCTATCGAAGAAGATGAGGATATTACCCCGGTAGAAAAAATCCCTACTGTGGAAGAAAAATCTGCTGCTATCCAAGATATTCCTATCCAATTAACTGTAGAGATGGCCCGCATTCACATCACATTAGAAAAACTCTTGCAACTCCAACCCGGTAACTTCTTGGAACTCGGCATATCCCCTCAACAAGGCGTGAATTTAACCGTCAATGGGAAGAAAATCGGAAGAGGCGAACTTGTTTATCTTGGTGATACGTTGGGAATCCGTGTTCTCGAACTCGGTTAGGTAACATGGTCGATCGATCCTTTCAAAAGCAAGTCACCCTTCCTGACCTTTCGGGAAAAAAGGAAGATTTTCCCCT
Organism: Chlamydiota bacterium; assembly: GCA_037129625.1. GTDB lineage: Bacteria > Chlamydiota > Chlamydiia > Chlamydiales > SM23-39 > JBAXUO01. The sequence continues at coordinate 20,645 of JBAXUO010000002.1, read as the reverse complement.
TGTCCATCCGACGCACATTGGTCCTTACAAAGTAGAGGGGTTATTTAGTAAAGGGGGAATGAGCATACTCTATTTAGGAACCGATGTAAAAACATCTAAGTCCATAATGATAAAGGTGTTATCTCCAAAATACAGCCAAAACAAAGAGATTGTCGATCGATTCTTAAAAGAAGCTGAAATTATCGCGATGACGAATCACCCCAATATCATCAAGCTCTATGGCCAAGGAAAATGGGAAAAGGGGTTATATATCGCTATGGAATTCGTCCAAGGGATATCGCTTCGTCAATTTATTTTACAAAAATCTCTATCTCAAAAAAGAGCTCTTGAAATCATATTACAAGTTGCCTACGCCCTCTGTCATTTTCATACTCATGGGGTGATTCACAGAGATTTAAAACCGGAAAATATCCTTATTACTGAAAGTGGAGATATTAAGGTCATTGATTTTGGCATTGCGCAGCTGCACGAAGAGATCTCCAAACTACGGATAACGCAAACCTCCCGAATGATGGGAACGCCGATTTATATGAGTCCGGAGCAAAAAGAATCTCCCGGAAAAGTCTCTTATGCTTCCGATATTTTCTCTTTAGGGATTATTGCGTATGAGCTTGTTTTGGGAAAACTAAGCCATGGAATTATCCACGTTTCGCTTCTTCCCAAAAAGCTCCAGCCGATTATTGAAAAAGCTCTACAAATAAATCCCAAAGACCGATATCAAGATATTGTTGATTTCATCACGGACATTTCCCAATATATTAAATCTCTTTCGGAAGAGCCTCAAAAGGAAGAAAAATCAGATGAAATATTTGATATGATTCAAAAAGGGGAAAAAATTCTCATCACGCCTCCTCCTAAATGGCAACAAATCGATATTGGATGGGCGAGGAAAGAAGGAATCTCTTTATCCGCTTTTTATTTGGATTTTTTTCATCTTCCTGACAATCGGTATATTATTGTCATAGCTGAACCTCTCCAAAGTGGACTTTCTTCTTTTTTTTATACCTCTCTTTTGAAAGGGATGATAGAAATGCATGTACACCAAGCTTTCGTTTCTTCCAAAAAAGATCTTCATCCGATTGCTTTTCTACAAGCTCTCCAGGAAGTGGTAAAAAAAGAGTTATTCAACCAAGAGTTTTCGCTAAGTTTTCTTTTACTTCATCCGGACAAAGATAGTTTAATTTTCACTTCCTGTGCTCATAATCCTCTGATGTTACTCTTAGATGGGTCGCAAAAAATTTCCTTATTAGAGACTCCGAACCTCTCTTTAGGGAACGCAAAACTTTCTACTATTGTGGAGACGGCCACTAACTGGAATGTTGGGGATCGAATCTTTTTTTCTTCTCTTTCATTGGGAAGTCATCAAAAAGAGTGTGAAAAAGCGTTGATTGAAAATGCGTTATTTCCAGTTGAGCATCAAGCTAAAAAAACTTTGCTAACAATTCCTATTTCCCCTTTATTAAAAGAAAAAGCGGTTGCTATTTTCTGCTTAGAAAGGCGATTTTGATTAAACAAACTAAAAAAAACCTTTTGGGATGGACTGCCTCTACAGAAGAGAGGGGGGTTATCGTTGGCAGTGACAAAAACCAAGAGTGGATGCTTCCTTGGTGGTATTATCATTACCATCAACATAATACCTTGCCTATTACTTTTATAGATTTTGGGATGTCAAAGAAAGCCCTTTCTTGGTGTAAAGAAAGGGGAGAAATTGTTACCTTTCGTGAAGAAATCCCCATTACCCCTAAAGAACAAATTCCAAAAAACCTTCAAAAAGAATGGACAAACCCTGTATATCCAAACATATGGAAAAGTCGGAATGCATGGTTTAAAAAACCTCTTGCCTGCCTATATTCTCCTTATAAAAAAACCATCTGGATAGACCTTGATTGTCAAGTCCTCCGGCCTCTAAATCATTTATTTGCCTTTGTGGAAAAAGAGCATTCGGTTTCGGTTACAAAACACATTACCTGTGATCTTTTAAATGTAAAAAGATGGGCATATAATTCAGGAGTGGTAGTTTTTTATCATGGATCTCCCATCATTCAAGAATGGGCAAAAAAAGCTATTGCAGAAAACCACCTTTGGTTTGCTGATGACTTTCTTCTTACCGATCTGATTAATCAAAAAAAAGAAAAGTTCATTGAGCTTCCTCCTTTCTTTAATTGGATGTATTTTGATCAAAAAAATTCAAACCCTGATCTTCCGATTCATATTATTCACTATTACAGCGCGGCAGGAAAAAAAATAATACAAAAGCAAATTGAATTTCACACATATATCTTACAAACTGACCTTACTTTATGAAAAATGAAGAAAAAGGGGTTCTCGTCGGAACCGACAAAAACCAAGAGTGGTTACTTCCTTGGTGGTATTTTCACTATTCTGCTACTAATACTTTTCCTATTACCTTCGGAAATTTTGGAATGTCAAAAAAAGCTCTTGCATGGTGCGAGAAAAGAGGCTCTGTCCTAGAAGCTCCTAGCTCAGACTTTGTCACAAAAAAAGAAATTATTTCTTCGGATCTAAGAAAAAAATGGGACCAAAATCGGGCCGCGACCCCCTTTTGGAAAAGTCGCCCTGCTTGGTTTTTGAAACCCCTTCTCATGCAACAATCCCCTTATCAACAAACTCTCTATCTAGATCTTGACTGTCAAGTATACCAAAATCTAAATCCCATCTTTGACTTTTCCAATAATCCCGGTGGGTTTTCGATTGCTCAAGATCCGATTGTATGTTTCCCTCAAAGTAAAAACTTTGTCTTTCCACCCAATATAACACGATATAATTCAGGGGTTATTGTATATCAGAAAAATTCCCCTCTTATCGAAAAATGGGCCTCCTATTGCTTAGAAAAAAACCATCTTTTTCCCGGAGATCAAGATGTTCTTGAATATATACTTTCCACAGAAGACTTTCATCATTTTTCAGAACTCCCTATTCTATACAACTGGAGTACTTATTTTACCCAAACTCTCACTCACATCTTTCAACATTTTCCCTTCCCGTCCCTCTCTGACTTAATACAACACATCTCTTTAAGCGACCTCCCCTCCTTCTCTTTTGACTTACTAAAATATCAAGAACTCTTACAAAAAGAGCTTTCACTAGACAACATCCCCCTGGATCCTAAAGAACTTCCCATTTCCATATGTCACTGGCATGGCCGAGGAAAAGAAAACATTCGCAATTCCATCGAATTCCTCAAAATCCTTTCAGCTTATGATTCTTTTTAAAATCTTTTCTTGTTTTTATAAAACTGTTTTATGAAACAAATAAGTACTTTTTCTAAAACCTAGAATCCGTTAATCTTTTTGTGAGGAGATTTTTTGATATATCAAAAATCCACGAAAAAGTTTTTTTTACAACTTATTATAGAAGTTCATAGTTGAAATATTAGATCCTCTAATTTAGGATTCAATTGAGGGGAAGGGAAATTTGACACCTTATGTTTGGGTTTTTATGAAACAAAAACTATTCTACTCCTTTATCTTTTTAGGACTCTCTCTAGGGGCCTTTTCTTCTCCGCTCTACGCAAAAGATTCAAAACTCATCGAAAGCTTTACAGCAAAAAGAGAATCTACGAAAGAAGATGAAAGATATACCATCAACTATAATAACGTCTCCATTTTAGAATATTTAAAATTTGTCAGTAAGATTTCTTCCGTAAATTTTCTTTTCAATTCAGAAGAGCTCCAATTTCCAGTTACAGTGATCTCTAAAGAGCCTTTGAGCGCTTCCAATATCATGGCAACCCTCCTACAAATTTTACGCATCCATGGCTTTTCTCTATTAGAACAAGACGGAAATTTAGTGATTCATAAAAACGATGGAGTCAAACAAATGGCGACCATTGTCGGCTCCAATCAAGCCATTCCTTCTTCTACCCCTATTGTCACCAGACTTTTCCGAATAAGAAATGCCAATGTAGAATCTGTAGCGGCCATCGTTCGTCCCATGATTTCTAAAGAGGCTATTTTAGAAGTCTCTGCATCCACAAGACATCTAATTCTTACAGATGTGACTGCAAATATAAAAAAAATTGAAGAACTTATCGAAGTTATCGACGCTTCTCAAAACCCCTTAGAAATTGAAGTCTTCAAAACAAAAATGAACCCTCCTGAATATTTGATCGGCCTTGCCAATCAAATTATGACCCCCCTTACCGAAGGGAGCCCTTTTCATTTAATAGCCCAAGATTCCACCAATTCTATCTATATTGTTTCAACCCCAAGGCTTATTGAAAAAGCGACTTCGATCCTGACCAATCTCGATACACCTACCCTTACTCCCGGAAAAAAAACGATCGCAAGCGAAAATATTTTTGTTTATAAAGCTCTCTATCGCCCCTCTTCAGAAATTGAGAAATCTTTAGAAAACATCGCAAAAGATCTGGAAGCCACCGGCTATCCCGAATCGGGTCTTTTAGAAACTATTCATCATATGAAATGGATCAAAGACACCAATTCCTTTCTGTTCACCGGCAATAAAGAAACCCTAGCAAAAATTAAAGAGATCCTCTCCGCCATTGATACCGCGTCAAAAGAAAAAATGGCCGAAGAAAGAGAATCTTTTTTCATGTATAAGCCTTCCTTTCATTCAGCAAAAGAAATCATCGATGCCTTAAATGAAATCGAAAAAAATCTATCCTCTTCTTCGCAATCCAAAGATCTAGCTCTTCTTCGCACTTTGGAAAGTGTAAAGCTTATTGAAACAACCCATACTTTACTATTTACGGGTGATTCCAGCACTTTTGGCAAACTTAAAGAGTTACTCACTTCCATCGATGGGGATACCCATAAAGGCTTAAAAGAAATGAAATCAGAAAATTTCTTTCTCTATGAGCCTCAACATGTCTCCAAAGAACAAATCCAAAGATATCTAGAGCAAGTGGCCAATCACTTGGACACATCAGGAGTTCCGGAAAAAGATTTGATTCAAGCGATTAAATCATTGAAGTGGATGTCCGATTCTCATTCATTCATGTTTGTCGGCACCGATAGTTCTCTTCGAAGAATCAAAGAGCTTCTAACCTCCTTCGATTCTCCGGCTGAAAAAAAGAAATTAGCCGAAGAATCTACCTATTTTCTTTATAAATTACAGCATATTTCCGGAAGCATCATAGAAGAAGATTTGGAACGCTTTACCGAAAAACTCAAAGGACAAGGGATTGGCGATCCGAGGCTAATCAAATGTATTGAACACATTAAATGGGTCAAAGAAACGAACTCCATTTTAATCACGGGACCCACGCCTATTATTGAAGAAGTCAAGGACCTAATCGTTAAGTATGACGTTCCCAGAAAAGATAAAATGGTATCTCCTCATGGAAACTTTTTCATGTATAAACCCCTAAATCTTTCTGCCTCTGTTATTGAAAAATCTCTCAAAGATGTAGCAGAAAACCTTCAAAGAGCGGATCTGGCTGATCCTAATTTAATCAATGCGATCAACAGTCTAAAATACATTGCTTCTACCAACTCACTAGTGTTTACAGGCAACCCTGACTCCATAGAGAAAATTCAGAGTTTATTAAAAACGATTGATATTCCCGGAGGACTGGGACTTATAGAAGAAAAAGGGGGAAAAGCTACATTTTTTCTCTACCAAATTCGATATGTTGACGTACAAACCCTTCTCTCTTCTTTGCAATCGATTGCCACCGACTTGAAAAAAGCCGGAAGTGCGGATGGAGATTTTTTAGGAGCTTTAGCCAGTGCAAAATATCAAAAGAATACAAACTCTTTGCTATTCACAGGAACTCCGAGTGCTTTAGACAAAATTCACTCTCTTCTAGAAAAATTTGATCTAGCTCCCGGAATGGCTGTTAAAATTGATGGTCCGACTTCTTTCATTATTTATAAGCCAAGATATTTATCAGGACCCTCCTTAGAATCGGCTCTACATGATTTTTCCGATCATCTTAAAGTCACCGGTTTTACCAACGAAAAGCTATATGCATCTATTTCTTCTATGAAATGGGATGAAAAAAATAATCAATTGATTTTCACGGGAGACACCAAATCGTTAGATGAGATAAAAGGACTTCTGGCTACTTTCGATCTACCAAGCAAAGAGGCCGGAGGTACCACAACCGATTTACAACCTATCGACAACACCACATTTTTGGTCTATAAGCTTCAATACCATAAAGGGGATGAGATTCAAGGTGCCTTAAAAAAAATCGGTGCTGATTTAACGGCTTCCAAAGCGAACGTAAAAGACACTCTTTTACAAGCTATTAATTCCATTCAATGGATTGAAATAACCAATTCCCTTTTATGCTCCGGTGATCAAGAAACGATGACTCGTTTACGAGAGCTGATTCGAAACATGGACATCCCTCTAAAACAAGTTTTTATTGAAATGCTAGTCATTCAAACATCCCTAACAAATGTTTTAGACTTTGGCCTGGAATGGGGTAGTCGCATGAAATACCGAAACAAATTTATCGGCGGCGTCTCCAACTTTCAACCACCTCCGAGTGGAAAAACAACCCTCAGTAACTATAATACGGACTTTAACAAAGTCAACAATGACAATCCCCCCAATGCCAACCTTCTAAAAGTAGGGGGCGGTTTTGATTTAGGTGTTATCGGGGATATCATCATGCATAAAGGAAAATCCTTTCTTTCCTTAGGCTCTTTGGTAACTGCTTTGAAAGAGGATGCAGAAACGGTCATTATGATGACCCCTAAAATTATTGCGCAAGACAGCAAAACGGCTACTCTTTTTATTGGAAATAATATTCCCTATCTTTCAGCTCAAACAAATACTACCGGTGGGGGAACCACTCAAGCACAAACCCAAAACCTCGATTACCAAGATATCGGGATGAGCCTTACTATCACTCCTTTTTTAGGAAATGCTGAAGTTGTTACCTTAGCGATTGACATGGAAAATTCAGCCCAGATTACCGATGCTGCCGGAAATGTTGTCAATCAACCCGTTGGTGGTTTAACAGGTATCACGACCTCTAAAACTTCGATGAACACCACGGTTAATATTCCGAATAAAAATTTCTTAATTCTTACAGGGATGGTCCAACAGACAAAAAATCGAGCCCGAACCGGAATTCCCTGTTTAGGAAGTTTACCCTTAATTGGTGCTGCTTTTTCTCAAAACAGCAAACTGGAAAGCCGAAATAATTTAGTTATATTTATTCGTCCTCATATCATCAATTCTTATAAAGATATGATTTCCTATACAGATTCACAAGAAGAGCTCTTTAGAGAAAATGCAGGTACAAAAGACCTCGAAAGAGATTTTGATGAAGGTATTGATCTCATTAAATCTACCGATGGTGAAGACGAAGATGAAGATGAAAAATAATCTCTTTCTTTATTTTCTCTTTCTTTTTGTTTGTAGTAGTTGCTATCGAGTTAGCGACAAACTAGAACCTAAGATGGATTACACTGTCGAAGAAAAATACTTACGAAATTTAGAGTCTGCCTTTCCGGTTTTATCGGAAGAAGAAAGAAAAGAGGACTGGGGGAAAGAGCTAATAATTGCAGTGGCTTTTGCTCATCAACTTGATTTATATAGAGCTCTTTTTTCGTTTAAAAGGGCAGATATTCTTCTTCCTGTTTCCAATGTGGCTCGAAAACTTGAGATTCAATATGACATTCTTCTTTGTTACTACTTTGGGAAAAAATATAAAGATGTACTCGAGTGTTTTGAAAGGAGCGATCTTCCTCATGTAGATCGTACATTCCCCGCTTTTCATGACTTATTAGTCATCCTGTATGAGAGTTACAAAGCAACGAATCAAAAGGAAAAAACCAATCAAATTTATGAGCTTATCCATCAATCCTATACAGGAACGGCTGAACGGTTATCGCTTTCTACAGCCCTTTTAAAAGCCAACTTTCCGGAAATTCGAAAAATGGCAAACACGAATCCCCCAAGAGAATATCTAGTAGAAATGCTCCGAAACTATGACAGAGAAAAAAAATCGGTCAACAAAGCCCAGATATTAAATGTTTTTTTACCCGGGGCCGGTTATTTATATGTAGGACAAACGAGAACGGCGATCACAGCTTTTACTATCAATGCTCTTTTTATTGCAGCTGCGTATCATTTTTTTCATAAAGGGCATATTGCGGCAGGCATCATTACGACCAGTTTAGAAACAGGGTGGTATTTTGGTGGGATATATGGAGCGGGAGAAGAGGCTAAATATTACAATGAGCAAGTATATACGAAACACACCACTTCTGTGATGAACCAAAAGGGATTATTTCCTATTTTTATGATACAACATGCTTTTTAAAATTTGCCTACTCTTAGTTTTTCCTTTATTTCTTTGTGGAGACCTTGGTTTTGTCGATCCTTGGGGAAAAGACAGTGATCTATCTCCGAGTGAAAAACCGGCAGAAAAAAAGGTAACAGGGCCACTTGTCGCAATAGCAAACACACTTCTACTCTTTCATCAAAGGGTGATATCCCCGATTGACGGGCCTAGAAGCAACTTTCGGCCGACGAGTTCTAGGTACATGCAACTTGCGATTCAACGGTATGGTTTTTTTAAAGGTGTTGTTATGGGGTGTGATCGTCTTTTACGGGAGAACAATGAGAAGTGGATTTATCCGACGATAACGATTGACGAGGTCACTTATAAATACGATCCGGCTTTTGAAGAAAAATCGACTCGTTAACCCTAACTTTTTAGAAAACTCTAAAAGAGTGTCACTAAAACATTTTAAGTGTCAAATAAACTGATTTGTGTGTCACTAAAACATTTTTGTGACACACAAAGACATTGAGTGACAAGTACAATACTTAGAATAGAGCGTGGCATTAGTTACTCAAGTAAGTCCTGAGCCCGTAAGCAAGCCTTCCATGTTGATAACTGAGGCTGGCTTTCATTGGATAAAAAGAAATTATCCTCCCCAATCTTCTTGATAATCCCGGATTTAGAAAAAATATGCCAAACTTCCTCTGTTAAACCACTAATGATAAGATGTCTTTTAGTTGCTCTCAAATATTCATGTACACGAAAAATGGCTAGAACTATCGAGGCATCTACATGATGAACTCCATTGAGCCTTATAATAATCACTTGAACATACGGATCTTTCGTTACGGTTTGAAGCGTTGTCTGGAAAAGATCGACTACTGCAAAAAAAAGCTCTCCACCGAGTCCAATAATGCGAACTTTTCTATGTTTTTGTTTTTCGGGTGATACCACTATAAGGTGTCCGGCTGCATTAAAAGCATATTCTACCACGTAAGGAATCGAAGCCTTTTTTAAATACGAAGCTATCGCAATCACGATACCAATAAAAAATGCGATATCTAAACTAAAAACAAGACAAGAGCCCATAGTCAAAAGAAAAACCAATCGATCTTCCGTTGTCGCCCGGAAACATAAAAGAATTTCTTCTTTTTCTAAAAATGTGGGAACCATCACTAACAAAATAGCCGCGAGAGCTGCTAGCGGTATATGTTGAACAAAAGGCCATCCGACGAGAAGCAAAATAGCTACAAAAATCCCTGAAAAAATAGCTGCAAATCTCCCTTTCGCTTTATTTTGATAGTTCAAAGAGCTTCTAGACATACTTCCTGATGCGGGCATAGAACCCATCAAAAAGGAAAGGAAAAAATTCGTAGTACCCAAAGCGAGCACATCTTGATTAGACCTAACGTGATGCCCACTTTTTGCAGAAAGGCCCCGAGAAATAGAAAAGACTTCCAATATAGCCAAAAATGCAATCGCTAAAGCTGGGGTAAAAAGTTGTTGAAAGAGCTCAAAATCGAGAGAGGGGAAAGAAAATTTCCACTCCAGCTGAGGTAGAAATCCTATATCACTCAATTTAGGAACACTTGGGAAAAGAAAGAACACACAGGCAGTAGAAACTAAGAGCATGAAAAGGGCGCTAGGAACTTTCTGTTTTCGGATAAATAGAAGAAGACTCAGGCTTAAGATACCAATCCCTGTAGTTAAGGGTTGAAGATGAAAGATGTTTTGGAAAAAAAAGAGAGCTTTTTTCCAAACAGGCAAACCGGAAGGAGGCGCGGGTATTCCAAAAAAAACAAATAACTGCCCTACAACAATAGCCAAAACGATACCTGCAAAATAGCCAAGGATCACAGGTCGACTTACGAACTGCAAAAATCTTCCTACGTTGAAAAACCCCAAAAGAATTTGTAAAGTTCCGACTAACAAGACCAAATGGGTCAAAATATTCATGGTAAGAATTTCTTTATCGGGGCCTTCTACAGCCGGATAATAAACTGTAATTACTTTAGATATGGCTGTTTGAAGTAATATGGCTATACCTGTGGTAGGACCGGAGACAAGATAGGGAGAAGAGCCCAAGGCTCCCATAAAAATAGCTCCAAAAATAGCGGAAAAAAGACCTGCAGATGGGGGCAAATCAGCTAGTAAAGAATAGGCAATCGATTGAGGTATGGCTAAAAGAGATACAAAAAAAGCAGCAAGCAGATCTTTTTTCCACCATGCTGCTTTATAATCTTTTAAATCTGGCCAAGTAAAAAAAAATTCTTTCATACATCTCTTAAATAGCAGAAAACAAATCATCTGTAAAAAGAAATATAAATCTCTTCTTTGTTTCTATCCAAGTAAAAAGCTCTTAATCCATCTGAAAAACAAGAGGAATCTCTATTTTTTTTTCCACAGGAGGAGCTTTGATTTCTACAGGAGGAGCTTTTTTACCCATGCGAATATCATGCATTAATTGATGATAAGGGCAACGGTGTTTGTGAGGAGATTTTTCAGATGTTTGAGAAGAAGAATTAGAATGAAAAACATCCTGTACTTTTCCTACAGTAGCGGACTGTTTTTCCAAAAGAAGAGCATGCTTGGCTCTGTGATAGGAACATAGATGAATATGACTAGAATGTTTTTTTGGTTGAAGAATCACAGGTTTTATCTCCGGAGCGCTCTTTACTTGAAGTGCTTTGGGTTCAAAAGGAGGGAGATTAGAATTAAAAACTTCCTGTGTTTTTTCAAGCCTTTGGATTGTTTCTTTAAAAAAACATCCTTCTAACGATTCTATGGTAGAAGACGGAACTATGCCTTGTTCATTCCCCCACAGGGTATTTTCTAATGCATCTTTAACATTTGAGAAAGCTAGTGGGTTACATCCGTCAAATTGGTTCGACGGGCTATAACTATAGGTAGGTAATATTTGCTGAGCAACTGTAGCCATAAATCCTTTTATTGTAGATAATTAATAAAAATTCACCGAATGAAAAAATCACACAAAAGTATATATATTTATTCAATAATGGTCAAATCTAATTTAAAATTATGATTTTTCATCTACCAAAAAAATACAATCATCCGAAGAAGAACCCTTTCCTAAAGAATCATTCTCAGATAATGACCTACAAAGGGACAGAGAGAATTCTGTAACTCGAATGGAAGAATTCAATTCTTGCAATAAGCCTAGTTTCCCTATATCCGGAGAATCCCACTCTGCTGTGAGGAATCTTTCTGGTGCTGGTGCATTAATACTAGGTAAGGCTGGTTTGCTTACAACCGTTCCCATCGCTACTTGTTGTACTTTACTTGAAGTGGAGCTTACCTCATCTGGCTGGGAAGAAGAGCTCGAAGCGATAGGACTAAAAGCTCCTAAATCTAAAGGCGCTTCTTTAGACACAACAGAGGACAAGGGAGGTCTTTCGAGAGTTGGCAAATTGGCTTCAGATCTAGGGCCAGAAACCAAAGAGAATCCCCAAAGATTTATAACCTTTTCTGCCCACTCATTTTTTTGCTGAATTTCTTTCGGAATGGCAATACTTATTGGTAAACTGACTCCAAACGTCATAAAAAACCTCGGGCTACGATTTTTAACAAGCTTCTTACATCATAAAGAACTATTATGATCATAATTATACATTATTTGTCATTTTAAGTAAATTCTCTATCGCCTAAAAAGCAACAAACATCAGACTCCACAGAACTTTCTCAAAACCAAATTACATTAAAATATTTTTTTGATACCCTAAAAAATATAAACTTTTACTCCTCCAAAACCTCTATGTATAAATGTTTTTTTCTAACCCTCCTCCTTTTTTCCCAAGGCTCTACCGAATGGACCCACCCTTATAAGGAAAATACAACCTTTACCCAATACCTTTTCCCTGACCTCCAGGGACCCAACTCTTTCACACCCATCTCCCCAATAAAAAAAACCTTTCCGCAAAATTACCAAAAAGGCCTGTCCAGCCGCCTTGCTATTTTATTGACCCAAAAAGACTCCCATTGGTTGGGATTAGTAAAAGGCCTCAAAACCATCGGCATCCCCTTCCTAATTACAGAAGATGAAAACACCGCCTTCCAACATCAAGTAATCCTCGTCTACCCAAACTTACCTAAAAATCTGACAAAACTACTTTCTTACATATCTTCAGGCGGCATTGCATTAACTTTCCAAGACATCACTCCTATCAAAAATCTCTTAAATTGCCAAAAAGTCTTTACCGCTCCTCACATTAGTTTACAATGCATAAAAGAACATCCTTACAATATCTCTTTTAATGATGACCCTCCCTTCCGTATCACATCTTCACAATATCCACTGCAAACATTTCAATACCAAACTCCAAACGCAAATCCCATCCTAAAATATGAAGATGACTCCTTCGCTATGATTGAAAGTAACTATAACAAAGGTAAAATACTCGCTCTTGGCTTCGATTTAGGAACTTTTTTAATCAAAAGTTACACACTAAAAAATGAAAATACAAACCTAGCTCACGAACTCTCCAATCATTACACCCCCTCTGTCGACACTTTATTACGCCTATTAAAAATTCTATATCATACGTATGAAAAAGACGCCGTCACCATAGGAACTGTTCCAGAGTATAAATCTTTGTCCGTCCTCTTAACCCACGATATCCACGATAAAAAAGAAATGAAAAATGCTCTTTTTTTTGCCAAATCCGAAGCCAAAAAAAAAGTCCTTGCTACGTATTTTCTACAAGCCAAATACATGACAGATTATATGGATTTCGCCTACTTTACCGATGAAGCTCTCCCTCAAATAAAAGTCCTCCAAGATTTACATATGGAACTTGGAGCTCATAGTGTGGTTCATGGCAAAAGCTATCCCTACCTCCCCATTGGCTCCGGAAAAGAAACATACCCTTCCTATCACCCCGTTTCCATTGATAAAAACGAGATTTTACAAGCCTCTCTTCTTGGAGAATTAAGAGTCAGCCAATTTCTCCTATCCCATTTTCTCAATAAAAAAATACCTTCCTGGAGAAGCCCTGCTCTTTTTTTCCCTACCGCTTTACCAGAATGCTTAGAAGCTACCCATCTAACCTACTCCTCTTCCACAACAGCCAATATTTGCTGGACCCATTTACCTTTTCAATTAAATTACCACTGCGAAGACTCTGCTGAAGTGTCAACTTTTGAATTCCCTGTAACTCTATTCGATACGGGACTTGAAAAATTATCTATAGAAAACAGTTTTCAATTAGCTAAAAAACTCTCTTCCTATGGAGGCCTTTTTATAGTTTTGATCCATCCCCAAGACATCACGGACCGAATCCAGTTCCAAGAAGCTTTAATTGATAAAATTCAAGAATTTTCTTGGATAGGAACCCTTTCTCAACTTGGCGAATGGTGGGTAAATCGTAACACTCTAGAAATCGATGTCATCTCTCAAAATAAAGAAAAAATTCTTTTGTTACACGCATCTCCACCAGCAAAAAAAATTACTTTACACATTCCTTCCCATTGGAAATTGAAAACCACACAAAAATTCATCCAACAAATAGGAAACGAATTACATATTGAACAAATAGATAAAGACTTGCAGATTCCTTTTATCATTTTGAAATAAAGAAAAAATTATAAAATCTCACCAATTATTTCTTTTATCTCCAAAAATAAGAATTCTTGATTCTTCTCTCTGTCTATGCTATCCTAACCTCCCTATACAGGATTTTTTTTCATGAAACTTGCTTTTGTCGGCCGCCCCAATGTGGGTAAATCAGCTCTTTTTAATCGTATCGCAAGAAAAAAGATATCTATTGTCGACCCTGAAGAAGGCGTCACAAGAGATCGCTTATACACAGAAGCCGAATTTTGTAATAAAAATTTTACCCTCATAGATACCGGAGGAATCTCCTCACAATCTAAAGACCCTTTTCAAGAAAATATCCGAAAACAAACCCAACTCGCTATCCAAGAAGCCGATGTCCTCATCTTCGTCGTCGATGCCCAAATAGGCCCCACTACCATAGATCTTGAACTCGCTTCCCTTTTGTTATCCTCAAAAAAAAGACTCCTCCTCGCTGTAAATAAAATTGATTCTCTCGAAAAAGATTACTTAATCGCCCCCTTCCACTCCTTAGGCATCCAAAATATCATTGGCGTCTCCGCTCTACATGGCTACCAAATCGCAGAACTCTTAGAACTCGCCCTAGCTCAATGGGAAGCCCCACTAACCTTACCCACAGAAGATATTCGAAAAGTCACTATCATCGGAAAACCTAATGTAGGAAAGTCAACCCTTCTCAATTACATCCTACAAGAAGAAAGATCCGTAGTTAGTCCTATACCCGGCACCACCCGTGATGCCATCGAGCATTCCTATATCTTCCAAAATAAGAAATATCAATTCGTCGACACCGCCGGAATCCGAAGAAAAACGGCTGAACATACTACCATTGAAAAATTCGCTGCCATGAGAACCCAAGGAGCTATCGAAAAAGCCGATCTATGCCTCATTATCCTCGACGCTTCTGAAGGAATCTCCTCTTTTGAAAAAAAAATCATTCACTCTGTCGAAGAAGCGGAAAAAGGAGCCATTTTTCTTCTCAATAAATGGGATAAAGTCAAAGGGTGTCGTATGGAACACTATAAGAAAACATTACAAGAAGAAATCTCTTTTTTCGCTTATTGCCCAATGATTTTTCTTTCCGCCAAAACCGGTCGAAATGTCCCTAGCATTTTCCCTATCGTAGAAAAAGTATATGCCTCTTTACATCAAAAAATCTCTACCTCAAAACTCAACACTTTCATTCAAGATTGTCTTCAGAAATGCCACCCCGCTATGCTCCAAGGAAAAAGACTTCGTATCTATTATATGACTCAAATCAGCATTTCTCCCGTCCGATTTATTCTTTTTGTCAACTATCCCGACCTTTTTGCCGAAAATTATAAAAAATTTCTCGTTAATCAATTTCGAAAAGAGTTCGGATTCGAAGGCGTCCCCATCTCATTTATCATCCGAAAGAAAGAATCAACCCCAATAGAAAAACGTCACCACTCTTCGACCCTTTGAGTCATCTGCTGTAAAATGGTATAAAGCTCCTCTCGACTAAGTAATCGAATCTCATCGCCTTCTTCTTTTTGAATAATTTCTTCTAAAAATCCCTTCTTCTTCTCTATCAACTGATGAATATGCTCCTCAATTGTGTTTTTCGTAATAAATTTGAAAACTTGAACTCCGCGGGTTTGCCCAATCCGATGCACACGATCCGTCGCTTGATTCTCTTTAGCAGAATTCCACCATCGATCGTAATGAATCACCACAGAACCACTCGTAAGATCAATCCCAACACCCGCTGCCAATAAAGAAGCAACAAATACACGACAATTCGGATCCTCACGAAATCTTTTCATCTCCCCTAAACGATCCCTTGTCGCCCCAATAATCGAAGCAAATCCTATCTTCTTTTTTTGTAAATAGGAAGTTATGATCCCAATCATCTCCAAATATTGAGAAAAAACAACAATTTTTTGATCACTATCTAAAGCCTCTTCCAAAAGTTCTACAAACAGATCCCACTTCCCGGAACTATGCCGAGTAAAATTCTTGATATCATGCAATACTAAAGAAGGATGATCGCAAATTTGTTTCAATCGGGAAAAAAGAGAAAAAATATGAAGATAAGGAATCGATTTTTTCGGATCCCCTATTTCAGGTAAAATAGAGGATTTCGAAGATAAAATAGCATCTTTATACAAGATTTTTTGTTCATCCGACAAATCTGCAAAAGCGATTTCTTCAATTTTTTCAGGCAAATCTAATAAAACTTCCACTTTTTTCCTTCGAAGGATAAAAGGCTTAATGACATTTCTCAAAAGCTCCTTTTTATCCATATCCTGATTTTTTTCGATCGGAATCACAAAAAGTTCCCGAAATGTCGACTCCGGAGGTAAATAATAAGGAAGCAATAAATCAAAAATAGACTTTAATTCTCTTATCCTATTTTCAATCGGTGTACCGGTAAGTCCCAATCTCATTTTAGCCTCAATCTTCTTTAAGGCCCGATACGTTTTCGAAGTATGATTTTTTGCAATTTGCATTTCATCAAAAATAGCCAGCTCATAAGGGCGGTGAGTCAAAGTTTCAACTTCTGATCGTAAAATTCCATAAGACGTTAACAGCAAATCATACTCTACATTATCCAAAGACCTCGAAAGCCCGTGATATGTATAGACTCGTAAATGAGGTAAAAATTTTTCTAAAAGCTCTTGCCAATGATAAATCACAGAAGTCGGACACACCACAAGATACCGAAAATTTCTCTCCTTGTCTTCATGGGAAATACCGGCTAAAAGGGCCATCGCTTGGTGGGTTTTCCCAAGCCCCATCTCATCGGCAAGAAGACCTGATAAACCATGGCAATATAAAAACCAAAGCCATTGGAGCCCTTTCTCCTGATAAGGTCGAAGATTCGCTTGTAAGTCAGAAATATTCATCTCTTCTACAGAAGAAAAAGAACGAAGCTTTTCCAATAAAAGAAACGCTTTTTCCGATTCAGGAGACTTCCCACGCTCAAAACTTTCAAATATATCTAACCGAATCATTTCCAACGTGGTTAAACAAAGCTTCTTATCCTTTCGAAACCGATGCTTCTTTAAAGGACGAATCCATTGAAACCGGGCTTGAGTTAAATCTATTAGACCACCTGCCGAAATCACATATTTTTTCTTTTCCTGCATCCCCTTCCAAATATCAAAACAAGAAACTTCCTTTTTATCTGCTTCGTAAACCAAATCTAAAACCCAATATTCTATCCCTCTTCGCTTAGTCTTCGATAGACTATTTAATCGTAAAAAAAAGAATTTTGGTTTCAGCAGTCTCGGATCAATAGAAATAATAAACGGCTGTATTTTTTTTATCTCATATTCAAAAAAAACACTCTCTTCCGAAAGTGAAATCACTTTGGAATTTCTGTATCCAAGGGGAAGGCGAAAAGGAGAAGGGATTTCAAAAAAACCCTCGTTTTCCAAATACCCATAATTTTCAAAAAAAGAGATAGACCCCTCATTATATTTTTCATCTAAAAGTATCTTAGGCTGAATCACGATCCTACTGTCTTCATTGAAAAAAACATGCAACCCGGAAGACCGAATCGGAAGAGCGGTTGTAAAAAACCCTTCTACCGATTCCAACTCCTCTTTATAGCGAGAAATAAAAGAAGAAATATCCTCTTTTTTAACTTCTAAAAAAGAGAGTAAAATCCCTTTATCCTCCCCTTTTTGATAAAAACCTTTGTCACAAATGTAAATCCAATCTCCAAAATCAATAAAATCTTCTGAAATATTCCACTTGGCCAAAAATTGTAAAGAAAGATTGGATTCTAAGCGGTAGGTAAAATGCATAGAAATCTTTCCAAGATGCGTTTGAAAAGAAGGAAATCGATTCAAAAATACTTTATGTTGTGAGACGAATTCAGAAAGCTCCGCTTTTGAAATCACTAATTCTCTACCACAAAAAATCTCTTCTTTTAATTGATAAAAAACACCATCTAAATATACCCAAGGGCCAAAATATTGAGAATATTGCTTTTCCAAATCCCCAAAAGTAAAAAGATACGTTTTTATATGTAAAGACCAATTCTCATCAAAAAAAATCTGATAATTGGGAGTCAGTGGATCTTCTTGAATTTTCGCATTCTGTAAAAACTGATGAAAAATATCGTGATACAATGTCAAAGCTTGAGAAATTTTTTCATTTGGAATAACAGATTTTTCAAACAAAGGATCTTCTTTTCTGGGATAAAACCCCTCATTTGGATAGTAATACCAATCTCCGACTAAGATCCCGGCCTCTTTTTTTCTTTCACGAATACCCCCCTTTTGCTCTAAAGAAAAAATAGCTTTTTCTTTGTCATAGAAAATAGCTTTTATTCTTTCTTGCCCATTGGCATATACCTGTAAAGGTGAAGTGACAGTACATAAGGAAGGAATCAAAAAAAGCCAATCTTTTTCCTCTAAGCATAAGGTCAATTCTAATGTATGCATCCGAACTTTTACCTTTGTAGGTAAAAGATTTTCTCCCGGCTCTACAAATTGAATACGGTAAGGTTTTTTCTCTCCGAGTTGAAAAAGAAACTTAGCCAAATCAGACCAAAAAGACAATTCATATAGAAGACGAAAAGATCCTTTTCCCTTCCTCCATAAAGCCAATTCCTCTAAAGATAGGTTAGAAAACTTTAAGGAAGTCTCTTCTGTTTCCACCTTTTTTTTTGAAAAAATATCTAATAATTTTTCTTTATTAGAGTCAGAAGAAATCGAAAAAATGACTTTTTTGGTATGGTCTCCCTCAAAAAATATTTTCTTTTCTTTTCTTTTTTCTTTTTTAGTAAATCCCAAATGGCGACAAGCTATCTGGCATAGATGGTTCCAAAAAGAGAGTCGGAATCGTACATGAAGAGGTTTTTTTTCTGTGCAAATATGGGTGTAGGCAAAAGCCAAATGTTCGCAACCCTTTTCTTTCTCTGAAAAATCACAAGTACAAAACCAATCGAGAATTTTCCCGTCATCATTAATCTGAAGAAATAACCAATAACTATGAGATCCTTTTTTGACTTCAATTTCATATGTCCCTTCAGAAAAAATAATTTCTCCTATAGAAAGAGAAGAAAACTTATGAATATACGTTTGAATACAATCGGGTTTTTCCATACCCTTTTATCCCTCTACCAAGGAAACCATCCCTGAACCAATAAAAGTAGGTAAGCCTATCATCGAAACTTCTTTTTCAGCAAAACTAACTTCAATAGAGCCATGAAAAAAATCTATTTTTAAAGGGGAAGAAAGCCATCCATTTTCGAAAGCTACAAAAGCTACAGCCATAGCCCCTGTACCACAACTCAAGGTTTCTTTTTCCACTCCTCTTTCGAAAGTTCGAACTTGAATTTTTGTCCCTTGACAACAGGCAAAATTAACATTTGTCCCTGAAGGGGCAAAAAACGGATGATGCCGAAGGCTTCGACCTAATTTTTCCACAGGAAGCTCATCAATATTTTTCTCAAAAATCACTACATGAGGAACGCCTGAATGTACCCAAGAAAAAGAAATCTCTTTTCCTTCTAAAACCAAAGAATGGTTTCTATTTTGAAAATAGGGTTTTTCCATAGAAAGAGCTATTTTCTCATTCCTCGTATACAACGTAACGATCTTATCTAGCGTTTCTATCGATACCTTGTCATGAAAGAGGCCTAGATCTAAACAAAATTTCCCTATCGATAGCAAACCATTTCCGCAAGATGAGGCTTCCGTCCCGTCGGAATTAAAAATTCTCATACAAAAATCGGCAGTTAAAGAAGGTTGTAAAAGAAGAATTCCATCACAACCCATTCCTAGATTTCGATGACATAATCGTTGAATTTCCTTTTTGCCGGTAGGAAAACGCCTTTTTCGATCATCAAATACGAGAAAATCGTTTCCTAAATGATGATATTTACAAAAAAGAAAAGAAGTCATACACCCATCTCTGAGTAGGATCGAACAATGGTATCCACAAGACCAAATTGACGAGCCTCTTCAGCTGACATCCAATTATCTCGATTGATAGCTTTTCGTATCGTTTCGCTATCCTTACCCGTTGCTTCAGAATAAATGGAAACAATCATATCTCTTGTTTTCAACATCTCTTTGGCTTGAATATCTAAATCAGTCGCTTGCCCTTGAATCACACCACCAATCAGAGGTTGGTGAATCATAATCCTAGAATAAGGAGTTGCAAACCGTTTCCCTTTAGGAGCTACAAGACTTAGCAAAGATCCCATAGAAGCGGCAAGGCCGGTCACTAA
Organism: Chlamydiota bacterium; assembly: GCA_037129625.1. Classification (GTDB taxonomy): domain Bacteria; phylum Chlamydiota; class Chlamydiia; order Chlamydiales; family SM23-39; genus JBAXUO01. The sequence goes on along the minus strand of JBAXUO010000002.1, from coordinate 611 downwards.
AGTATAAACAGGGGAAGAAATCATTCGGATTTGGTCCCAAATTGCAAAACCTGAATCGACAGATCCTCCTGGAGAATTGATGATAAATATAATCGGTTTTCCGGGATTGATATGTTCTAAGTACCATAGTTTACGGATAATATCGCTCGCCGTTTTTTGATCGACGGCATCAGACAAAAAAATCCTTCTTTTTTCTAGAAGAACTTGTTCAATCTTATCGTTGATTTTTCCTTCTTCTTGATTCATAAGCTACTCCTAGTTTCTTATCGATTACAATTTTTGTGACATTTAGATACTTTCAGATCCTCTCTATTTTCTTTTTGAAAAGGCTCCAGCACAATTTCAGGATAAACAGGATATTTGTGCAAAAGATGAGAAATTTCATCCTGTACTTTTTGTAAAGTAGCAGAACCCACGTCTCCTTCTGATTTACTGATAGGTTTTGTTTGTTTTAGAGTTTCTACCAACAGAGTGGCGATGTGTTCCATTTCTTTTTCTTTCATACCCAATGTTGTCAAAGCCGGCGTCCCTAAACGAATACCGGATGTATACCAAGGACCATTTTTATCTTGAAAAATCATGTTTCGATTCACTGTAAAATGGGCTTTTCG